>DAOVSZ010000326.1 GCA_030627725.1 Desulfobulbaceae bacterium | reverse complement strand
ACGATGAAGAGTGGTGGCAAGAGGCAAAGAGGACAGGACTCTACGTCAGTGATATTCAATATGATAAAAGCGCCGATGTGTATGCAATCGATATCTGCGTCAGGATCGAGGACAACACCAAAAAATTCCTGGGGGTCCTGAAGGCGGTCTACAATGTCAGAGAAATCATACAGTTGCTCAAGGAGCGCAATAGGCCCAAAGACACAGACGAGCTGGACTACTTCCTGTTCACCAGGGACGGGAAGATAATTTACTCATCCGCCCATGAATTCGATTTTTTGGCCGATGTGTCGGAGAAGGAGTTCTTTCAAAACATCTCCGGAGAAAAAGGCCATTTTTTCGCCCAGGGATATGGACATCATTTAGACCAGGAGCGGTTGCACATTTTTGTCCACTCACAGGGATACAGGGATTTTTCCGGGTTAGGCTGGATCCTGCTGGCAGAGCACGACCAGGATGAGGTCTTTGCCCCGGCCGAGAAGCTTAAGAAGAAAATGTATTCGCTCTCCATTGCCGTTACCGTTTTTGCCGTTCTTATAAGTATACTCGTCTTCCACCTCATCTCAGATCCGCTGCGGAAATTGAAAACAGCGGTTGAGGCCCTCAGCAAGGGAGAACTGGGGGAACAGGTCGATATCCATTCCAACGATGAAATCGGCCATCTGGCAGCTTCATTTAATCAGATGAGCTTGGACCTGCAGGAAACAACGGTTTCCAGAGATCTCCTTCAAAAGGCCCTTGATGATGTCAAAACCTTGAGCGGCATCGTGCCGATCTGTATGTATTGCAAGCAGATCAGGGACGACGAAGGGTACTGGAAGCAGCTCGAAGAGTTTATCAGCGAACATTCGGAAGCCACATTCAGCCACGGCATCTGTGACAAATGCTATAAGAAAGAGCTTTCAGAACTAGCAAAAAAGCAGAGGAATAATCAGTCAATGTCTTGATGTCACAAAAACAAAGGTAACTATTTAGTTCCACCTGAAGAGTCATTTCTATTCTTTTTCAAAATCATCCTGAGGCGCCCCGCATACCGGGCAGACCCAGCCGCCTGGCAGGTCCGCGAAGGCCGTGCCTGGCTCCACTCCATTATCAGGATCACCCGCCTCTGGATCATACACATAGCCGCAGATTGTACAGACATATTTTTCCATGATTTTCTCCATGTTCAACCGTTTTTTTTAAAAAAGCAGCAGACTCAGCGCCATCACCGCCATGCCGGCAATCAAACCGTAGACCGCGTTATGACCTGACTCGTATTCCCTGGCCGTAGGCAGAAGTTCATCAAGGGAGATAAAAACCATGATCCCGGCCACGCCGGCAAATAAGATCCCGAAGGTGGTATCGGACAAAAAGGGCCGCAAAAGCACGTAACCGATCAGAGCGCCAAGGGGTTCAGACAGGCCGGATAAAAAAGAGAGCCAGAAGGCCTTGGCGCGGCTTCCGGTGGAATAATAGATCGGCACCGACACCACGATGCCCTCCGGGATATTGTGGATCGCAATTGCAATCGCAATCGAGATCCCGACCGCAGGGTCTGTTAAGGCAGCGGCAAAGGTGGCGATTCCTTCCGGAAAATTATGGATGGCAATGGCAATGGCCGCAAAGACCCCAAGACGCATGAGCTTCGGGTCCGGGTTCTGCTGATCCATGTCCTCGATTGTTCGCGGTTCATGCGGGTTCCCATACGAAGGAACCAACATATCGATCAAAAGGATAAAGATAATGCCGCCGAAAAAAGAGAGCACGGTCAGCCAGTAGCCAAGCTGGTCGCCGTGGGCTACGGTCAGGCTCTCTCTTGCCTTCTGAAAGATCTCAACAAAGGAGACATAGATCATGACCCCGGCGGAGAAGCCGAGGGACATGGACAGAAAATTCTTATTAGTCCGCTTGGTAAAAAAGGCGAGCGCACTGCCGATGCCCGTTGAGAGGCCGGCAAAAATTGTAAGGGAGAATGCAAAGACTATATTCGGTTCCATCTCCAACCCTTTAAACCGTTTGAAAGGCGCTCATGAATGCAGACTCTCCGTAACTTCAGACCGTTGGGCAAGCCACACGAGCCTTTCAGCCAGACGCTCCGATGAAAAAACGAGTGATTCGATATCAAGGAAGTCAAGCACATTCATGTCAAAGAGGATCTTGACATAGGCATCGAAACCGTCTTCCGGCTCTTCATCCCAGAAGAGCAGATATTGGGGTATCATGGGAAGCACCTGAAAGATAAAGGCGACGGCCGACTCGTGCACCGTCATCTCCCCTCCCGCCTTCTTGCAGAGAGACTCGATCACGCTCTTGTCCTTTCCTCCGAAGAGATCCGCCACAGGTTTTTCAGCGTATTTCTCCAGGGTCTTGACCTTGGAAATCGAATTCGGCAGACTTTCCAGACCGACCCAGAGCCTTTCAGGCGGATCGCCTCCGGCTGCATGGACATAGTTGTAGAGCAGGATCTGATCACGCGGGTCTTCGGGTTCTTCTCCGTCCAACAATATCCCTGATTTATCAAGGGTCACCTGCTGATTAAGATAGACGAACAGAAGGGTATCGGGTTTTTCTTCACGCCACTCCGCCCCCAGGGCGGGAGCTATGGCCTGAAAATCCAGGACCGATACCTTTTCCTTGAGCTGCGCAATCAGCATGAAATCCTGGTCTGTTGCGGATTGGCCCGAGCCTGTGACAGAATCTTTTATCCCCTCAAGGTCCTGAGGTTCAATGTATGGACATATGGCTGGATTCTCACCGCCACGAGATACTGCCGCAGCATAGGCAAGGCAGGTAGGATACCCGCAGCTGCGGCAGTTTGTCTGTGGCGGTTTCTGAACGATTTCAAGAGGATTCATTTGATAAAAACCAGGCACAGAGGCCGAAGGAACAAAGGAACAAAGTTTCTCTGGCTCACTACAACTTTATGCCTTT
>DAOVSZ010000025.1 GCA_030627725.1 Desulfobulbaceae bacterium | reverse complement strand
AGAAATTCGAAAATGTATGGGTCACGAACCGTCAATTTCGATCCGGTGGTTTCCGCATCGGATCGGGCCAACTCGGCCAGTTTCTTTTTGTCTTTGGACAATCCGGAACGTTCATAGTAGAGGCTGCCTATCTGGCGTTTGAGTTCACGGACCGACCAGTTGCCCCGGATGCACTCAATTTCATAGAAAGTTTGCTTGGTCTCGTCTTCGATGGTCACCAATTGCTCAATATGACTATAGGAAAGCGCCTCGATCAATTTTTGCGAATCCGTCCGAAATTGTGCGGTCGCTGACCGCACTTTTTCATGAACTACAATACTCCCCTCAGGAATTAGGTGTTCAAATTGTGCGGTCACTGTCCGCACAATTTGAGGATAGATTTGATAAAATCGAAGATATTGATAAAGTTGTCGTTTGCCGCAGGCGCTGACATTAAGTTTTTCCAATTCGGCTGCTAAGCTCGCCAATAGCCTGTCACCATAACCAGCCCGATCCGCACCGCGCAGTTCGTATTCAGCGATGTAGCAGCCGATCAACCAGTTACGCAGGGTCAGACTGACATTCACAGCCCGGCTCGTCTGGGCGGCAATCTCGTCATGAATGTGCTGGATGGCCTCAATCAAAGAAGTATATGTCAGCTCGTTTTTCATTTCAAATTTTACTCGTTACTGTCAACCTATAGCTCTTATAGTTCTGCTTGCTGTTTGTGACCACGTCACCCTGAATGGTCAGTCTTAAAATATATTGTTGTTTAACGCAAGTTCTCGGGTTACAAGTTCTCAGGCTTGACATTTGAAAAATCAGGGGGTCAGGCCTGATATTTTGACTTTCACCCCTACCCTTTGCGCCCCGAATCCGGGGCAGCCGCCTTCGCCACTCAACACCCTGGTTCGCCCGGATGGCCGCAGCAGTTTTTTCCATGCCGGAGCTTATAGAGATTATTCCTGAGCAAAAGACCGATCTTCCTGCCCAACGGCACAGGCCCGGCCAGATTTGCCAAAATATCCTTCAGATTCGGTCTGCCTTGCTTATCGCACATACACTTCCTGCTCCATTCCGTTGTGTGCACAAACGCTGGTTCTAAAACAACGTAAGTAAGGTCTCAAGTGTCAAATTTTTATCCAACAATTTAACGGATTTTGTTTCCCAACTTTTCTTCTGTTGTTTGCCATTTTCCCGCACATTGCCTTGTCCGTTGTTTATGCCGGTTCTGTCATTAAACAGCACAACATTTTCATCCTACCATCTCTTGTACAAGAAGAAAATAGGGGAATCCCTTAGAAACACTCGGGATTTTTCGGGAAATCCCGGGAAATTCAGAAATCATTCGGGAGAGGTCGGGAGATTATCCCGGGATTTCCCGGGAGAAAATTCATATTTCCAATGATTACAAGGGGATATGTTTTTGGGAGTTTTTTGAGTGAAAGGAGGGGTTTTTTAAAAAAAATGAAAAAATTATTATGGTAGGTTGATTTTGGAACTCAAAACGACACTAGACTTTGCTATTATATACGTTTTCCTGATACCTACTATGCCCCCCTGTCTTTTCGATAAAATTACGTTCGTTGTATTTGTCGAGTACGTCTTGCGAACTACTAACAATTACTAAAAAATACTAAATTAGTATTTTATGGCTTGCAAAAATACTAATTTGAGATAAGTTAGTATTTGACGTAAGGCTTGCTGTTTTTTGCCGAACTACTAATAACTACTAATAACTACTAAATTAGTACTTGATAGACATGAAGATTCCTGAACAAGCACCAGACTGGAGGCAAATATTCAATGAGGATCAAGGCTTCTTGATAGAAGCTACAGGTCTCCACGCTCAGCTCATTGCGAAAGCGAACGTTGAATACATGTACTGGGATAAATTCAAGCATCAGCGCTTACCTGATAAAGTCAAGCCGGAAGAAGCGTGGGCTGCTCTCAAGCTAAGCAGGCTCATGCGAGAGGTAAAAAGTATACCGTTGAAAGATGGGAAGGGTAAAATCTTTAACTACTGGATACCGGACAGCGCCCAGAAGGCGCTGCATTTTTTGGATCAAAATGCTGCGGGACAAATTTTGATCGACGAACCAGCGCTGCAATCTGAAGAAAGGCAGCGCTATTTATTGAAATCAATTATGGAGGAGGCCATCACCTCAAGTCAGCTCGAGGGTGCTGCAACAACAAGGGTTGTAGCAAAAGAAATGTTGCGATCAGGGAGACAGCCGACCAATCATGCGGAGAGGATGATCTTTAACAATTATATAACGATTACAAAAATTAGAGACCATCTAGCCGAAGAACTCAGCCCAGAACTATTATTAACTTTTCACAAGCATATTTCGAAGGATACACTTGATTCTTCAGATCAAGAGGGAAGGTTTAGAATAGAAGAAGACGGAGACATAAGGGTTTATGATGAGAAAGATCAAGTGCTTCACACGCCTCCACTGTCTGGTACGATCGGTGAATCTATCAAGCGTTTGTGTGATTTTGCAAATACAGAAGATGGTGAAGAGTTCGTTCACCCTGTTATACGGGGAATCATTTTGCATTTCTGGTTGGCATATCTTCATCCTTTTGCGGATGGTAATGGGCGGACAGCCAGAGCACTCTTTTATTGGTACATGCTCAAAAGAAAATACTGGCTCTTTGAATATCTTTCAATTTCAAGGATAATGCGTAAAGCTGCTATTCAATATTATCGCTCGTTTCTGTACTCAGAGATTGATGAAAGTGATATAACATATTTTATCATGTTTCATCTACGAGCAATTCGGCTCGCCATAGATGAGCTGAGAATTTATCTGGCCAGAAAACAGAAAGAATCTCGTGATGCAATACAATTTTTAAAGAAACAGCCTCATTTAAACCTTAGACAAAGGTCTCTTCTAGTAAGTGCGCTAGATCGACCTGATAGAATATTTACATTCAAGACCCACATGGCGATTCATGGGGTTGTTTATCAAACAGCAAGAGCTGACTTGATCGGTTTGCACGCATTTGGTTTGTTAGAAATGCATAAATCAGGCAGGAAATTCACTTTTACAGCTGTACCTGATCTCAAAGAAAAACTAACATAATTGGTGAAAACATTTTCAATCATCCCACTCAAATATCTCTTGAATAACAGGGTAGCCATATCGGGCCTGGCCGGTCAAGGTCACGAGGTTTGGCAGTATCTGAGATTTTCCGCCACCATGGGTATGACCGCACAGCACGGTCATTCGTTTGTGCGGGTTATTCTGCATTGATTCAAAAAGAACGTCCCCGACAGCCTTGCACGAAAAAAACGGAAGCCAGTCATTGTCACTGTAGTTCCCCTCATGCCAGGTCGCCTCAGGAAAAGGAGGCACGTGGGTGAGGACCACCACATGCCCGGCAATCTCCAGGGCCTTGGGCAGGACCGCTCGAAAGTGGTCTGCAGCTTCATCTCCAAGGCGTTGTAATGTATTGCAAAGATCTTCTTTCGAAAGCCCGGTGAGTTCCGAGATCAGCCGGAAATCGTTAAGCTTAATTCGCGTGTTGTCATAGTCTCCGAGTCGCGCGTCTCCCCACCCGTCGTGGCCGATAAGGCAAGTGTTGCCGGTCAGTTTTACAGGACCACAGTTGTTGAGCCAGTGCAGGTGCGGCGATCTCCTTGTCAAGCCGGCAATAATCGACCGGACCCCATCAACCGAACCGTAATAGTAGTCATGATTCCCAAGGACGAAATAGATGGGGGCGGCCAACTCTTCTGTCATCCTGGAGAGGTGTTTTTCAATCGTTGTGGCCTGGGCGATATCTCCAGTTATCAAAACAGCATCGGCGTTCTTATCATTCAGTTTCTCCAGGAAACCGATGCATGCGGAATCGTTCAGAAATTCTAAGTGGATGTCTGTCAGCCAGATCGCTTTCATTCTTTGTTCTTTCCAGGAGTTACGGTATCAGGTAATGATGGCTCGCGGAACGTTGTTGACTACTATGACAAAGTCTTTCAGGTTAATGTATTCTGGGATCTGGCGTGACATTTGGGTATTTTATCATGTTCAGGTTCTATCAAACATGGTCAGTTCCCATTTATCCGCAGAGGAATCATGGCGGATAATATAGATAGCCTTATCATCCCCCTTCACCTTGAAATACCTGTGATCAGTCCCCTGCCAGCGGTCTAATATCTCAACCACCTCAACCTTTCTCTCTCCCAGAAAAAACCTTTCCGGCGACTCCTCGCCCCGGTAACCGGCATGACAGGAAACCTTGATCATCAAGTCACTTCTCTCAGCTGGTTGAAATTTCAAATAGAAAATTTTATCCGCAGTAAAATGAAAAGGACGGACTCATTCGTTGAGTGGATAGCGAGCCTGATTATCTCAATCACATCTTTTCCCACACCATCAGCCGCCTCTTCGCTGGCTTCCAGTTCAAAATAGCGGATATCTTAAGGCACTTCCTTCGGGGCGCCTTAGATGTGGACACGCAGGCCGCCGAGCCATAGTTGACTATGCGAGAAGGCCTGATCGTTCACAGATGAGGTGCAGCTGAATAGATACCGATTAAGCAGCTTTTTTTATAGTGATATCGACCTTGATACCGGCCTGGGAAAGCATGTTGATCAGCATATCAATTGTGAAACGGTCAATTTTCCCTCGAACAAGATCACTGATACGTGGCTGTGTGACACCGAGGAGCTTGGCTGCTTCCTTCTGAGTGAGACCATTTTCTTTAATAAATTCCTCAACCCGTATCATGAGTTCACTTTTTATTTTCAGGCTCTCAGCTCTTGTCGGGTCGTCATCATAAATGGCATCCCACACGTTGTCGTATTTTTCCGTCATAATTCAGCCTCCTTGAATTTCCTTATACCGCTTGCGGGAAATTTCAATGTCCTTTGCCTGAGTTTTTTGCGTTTTCTTTTGAAAAGCGTGAAGGACATGAATAGCATCCTTGAATCGGACCACATAAATAATCCGATATTGCCCTCCATGGTGAATCCGAATCTCGCGAACACCTTGACCAATGTTACTCATTTGTTTCCAGTCTGATGGTTCAAGACCTCGCTGGATGCGCATGAGTTGGTGACCAGCCTCCTTCTTTGCTTGTTCAGGGAATTTTTTTATTTCTTTTCTGGATGTTCCGTGAAATTCTATTTGCTTCATGTCTTAAATATATAAAATTTTATATATTTAATCAATGTGGATTATACAGATTTATTTTCCTTTTTTATACTTCCCTCATCTGTTCTTCGATAAATTGTTGCATTTCCCCTTTCTTCGGGAGTTCAAGCTGGTATTTAGAAACGAAAAGCCCATTGTCCATACCGGCCAAGGCATATTCCGCCAGAGCATGGTCCTTTTCGTGCAGAGCAGGATACCCACCAGCGGGTTATCGCACTCGATCATCAGGAACTTACGTAATTGACTTCGTTGACTTCCTTTTGTTTCGCCTCTAAGCCGGACTTTGTCAACGAAGTCAATAAGGTCATGTTGTTCCTTGTCTGGATAAGAGATGTTTTTTGTTGTATCCTGAAAAAATCATGAAGGACAACGATTGTGTGGCGTTTCTCAAGTGGGCTCTGCCTCAGATGAATATGCGGTGGCCTGGGTTTCGCAAGGTCCGCAGGCAGACCTGCAAACGGATAGAGCGGCGGCTCAGAGAACTGGGCCTTTCTGACGTTGCCGAGTACCGATCCTGTCTTGAGGAAAAACAAGACGAATGGGAGGTTCTCGACACATTATGCCGGATTACGATTTCCAGGTTTTACCGGGACAGGGGTGTGTTCCAGGCGCTTGGCAGGGATGTGCTGCCGGAGCTGGCGCAGAAGGCGGAACAAGAGGGCAGCCGGTTCCTGCGGTGCTTGTGCGCGGGCTGCGCGTCGGGAGAAGAACCGTATACCCTGGCCCTGCTCTGGAAGTTCGTGGCTGCGGGAAAATCGCCGGAAATGGATATAAGGGTCATTGCCACCGATAGTGACCGGACCATGCTGGAAAGAGCGGCGCGGGCCTGCTATCAGCCGAGCAGCCTGAAGGAACTGCCGGACCGGTGGCAAAAGGAAGCCTTTGACAAAGTGGATGGCCGGTTTTGTCTCAGGCCGGAATTTCGCGCCATGACTGAGTTCTGCCGCCAGGACATCCGTCAGAGCATGCCGGATGGGCCTTTTCAGCTTATTTTGTGCCGAAACCTGGTCTTTACTTATTATGACAGCGCTCTCCAGAAGAGAATTCTGGAAAGGCTGTCCGAAAAGCTCGACAACGGAGGGGCCTTGATCATCGGTATTCACGAGGAACTGCCCGAGCAGACTGAAGCTTTTGTTCCCTGGCGCTCAAACCTGAAGATTTATCGGAAACAAATACGGAGATAGGGGGGGTTGTGGTTTATATATTTTTGATCATGCGTAAAAGATCCTGAAAATTCGACAGCTCTGCAGGCATATTTTACAGACGTTTTAATTTCGTGCTTGTAGTTTTGCATCAATCATCTGTTTGTGGGTGAGCCTGAGGAGGTTGGCCAGTTTATGAGCAAAATGGTCTTCATGCCGTTCGAGCTGGCCATCGGCATGAATAATACGCCAGACGTCTTCCATCACTTTCACCTTTTCTTCCTGGGTATAATTCTGGTTCATGTGATTCGTGAACTGCCAGAGATCCACGGCATTCTCTCTTGCCCTGTGGGCTTCTTCAATGAGTTCATTCACACAGTCATCGGCCAGGTCGAACGTGACCTTGAGGGTCTGGACCACATGCTCCATCTCTTCTTCAGTACATTCGTTATCTACATGAGCCGCCTCAAGCAGCAAAACTCCGGCAGCTATATGGTTTCTCAACTCGTTTTCTTCTGTTGGCGCTGATTGTGTTGGCTTTTTTGTAAGAATTTTTTTAATGATGGTAAACATAATTTTCCCTAATTTTAATATAATTAATGAAGCTGACAGCAAGAGAGAGGCACGGCGGTTTTCGTTACTTGGCAGCTGCACCTGCCAATAGATGCAGCTTATCTCATCGTTGAATTGAACCACTCCGCGGAATTCTCAATCTCAGTGTTAAAAGCCGACAACTCTAATCAACATTTCTTTTATGAATAGTGACAAACTCGTCGATATTGTCCAGCATCACCTGGGCGATATCCGGATCAAACTGGGTGCCGCTGCCCTCGGCAATGATCGCGACGCTTTTTTCATAATCGAATGATTCCTTGTAGACACGCTTGGAAAGAAGGGCGTCATAGACATCCGCCAATGCCATTATCCTGGCTTCCAGCGGGATATCCTCGCCGGCCAGACCTTCGGGATAGCCTTTGCCGTCAAAACGTTCATGGTGGTAGCGGATTACGCTATAGGCCATCTGAAAGGTAAAATGCGGACAGCTGTCCACCACCTTCTTGATGGTCTCAGCGCCAATGGCGCTGTGGGTCTTCATTACCTCGAATTCCTCCTTGGTCAGCCGGCCGGGTTTGAGCAGGACATCGTCTTTGATACCGACCTTGCCGATGTCATGCAGGGGTGAAACAATATAGATGGTTTTAATAAACGGCGGGGTAATTTTATCGCGGTAGGCAGGAAGTTCACTCAACAGGTTTGAGAGGCAGTAGCAGTAGTTTCTTACCCGATTGAGGTGCGCGCCGGTCTCTGGATCCCGGTTTTCAGCCAGGGTGGCAAGGGAAAAGATAAGGGTGTGATAGGCGTTCATGATATTCTGGCTTGCCAGGTCTTCGGAAACCCGCAACCGGTCTGTCAGGACCCGCATCACACTCTGATCAAAGCGGTGGTCTTCCTTCACCAGATTGGCAAAATCCTGCTCCGAAATTTCCAGACATTCCACATCAGTGATTGCCTCTACTGATGCAAATCGTTTTTCCATCGAGATGAGCGCCATCTCGCCGAAACACTCACCTTCCATCAGCCGTGCCAGTTCCCTCTCGCCACCTTCCATTCCTTTTAAGACGACAAGTTCCCCCTTGACCACTATATACATCTTATCAGCCGTCTCACCTTCCCTGAAGACATGGCTGCCTTTGTCAAAAGAAACCGGCCCAAACCGTTCTGCAAAAGGAACAAGTTCGTCTTCCGGCAGCCCGGAAAAGAGTTCGATTCCTTTAAACAGCTCCAGCAATTCTTTCATGATACATCCTCCTGCGCATGGGATGACAAGACAGTACTTGATCTTCCGGCTTATCGAGGCGGTCTGAGACAGAATCTGCCCGTGCAAGTCATCGAGATATCTTACCTGTGACTGACGTAACGAATCATGGTAGTTATCAAGGAATATTGTAACTATTCAGATACTCAGTTATACCTGCTTTTAGTAATTTAGTAAAACCCTTAGGATCGCTGGCATCCATATAATTACCCACTGAGGAATATCGTATCACGGAAAAAGTGCCGGAAACAAAAAAAAGGCCGGCTTGCATCTCTGCAAGCCGGCCTTTATACTTCAAAAGAGTATCAGTACAATCTTTAGTTCTCGTTGCCCTCATCTCCCTCCTGGTAATTCACCAGTTCAAGAATAGCCATGGGAGCAGCATCACCAAGACGGTTACCGGTCTGGATTATTCTGGTATAACCACCCGGTCTGTCCATATATTCGTCTTTCAAGCCTGAAAAAAGCTTAGCAACGACGTTCTTGTCACGAATAAACGATAACGCCTGTCTTCTGGCATGAAGATCGCCACGTTTTCCCAGGGTTATCATCTTGTCGGCAACACGACGGACCTCTTTGGCCTTTGCCAGCGTGGTCACAATACGCTCATGATCCAGTAAGGAGGTGACCATATTCCGTACCATGGCTTTCCGGTGCGATGTAGTACGCCCCAGCCTTTTTCCTGCTTTTCTGTGCCTCATATCTCAGCCTCGCTCTGTTGTTGTTCCTGCGAAGAATCAGTCTCCGGGGTCTCCCAACCTTCCAGTTTCATGCCAAGCGAAAGATCCATCTCAGCAAGGAGCTGTTTTATCTCATTGAGTGACTTGCGGCCAAAATTCTTGGTCTTAAGCATCTCTGCTTCACTTTTCTGCACCAGTTCCCCAATATGACGGATGGTTGCATTACGCAGACAATTTGCGGAACGGACTGAAAGTTCCAGGTCGTCCACGCTCCTGTAGAGGTTTTCATTCAATGGTGCGGCATCGGCCTCTTCTTCCTCAAGCAATTCAGGTTCTACTGCGTCTTCATCAAAGTTGATAAAGATTGAAACCTGCTCTTTGAGGATTTTGGCTGCGTATGCAAGTGCGTTATCCGGTCTTACACTGCCGTCAGTCGTTATCTCAAGGGTCAACTTATCGTAATCAGTCTGCTGACCTACACGTGCCTGCGTAACGACGGATGTAATCTTTCTGATCGGAGAGAATATGGCATCGATCGGAATAACACCGATGCTCTGGTCATCGGTCTTATTCTTTTCAGCGACAACGTATCCCTTGCCCCACTTTACTTCCATTTCCGCAACAAACCGGGCTTTCCCCGTTATAGTGCAAATATGTACATCCGGATCCATCACTTCAACGGTGCCGTCCGGACTTATGATATCTGCGGCTGTCACCGGCCCTTTGGTTTTTTTCTCAATCCGGACGATCTTTGGTTCGTCAGCGTTGAGTCGGAGACGGATCTCTTTCAGATTAAGTATGATATCCGTGACATCCTCCAAGATCCCCTGGATGGAAGAAAATTCATGATCAGCGCCTTCAATCTTGATCGAGGTAATGGCAGCGCCCTGGATTGATGAGAGAAGTATGCGTCGTAAACAGTTTCCGAGGGTAGTTGCATAACCGCGTTCCAAGGGCTGACAGACAAACTTCCCATAGGTGTCTGTCAACGAATCTCTGTCAATTTCAACCCGCTCGGGAGAAATCAGGTTCATCCAGTTCCTGTAAAACGGATCAGAGTCAAATGCAAATGTATTTTGTTTTTCCATGATAACCAATTAGTTAGAACTTCTTGTTATTTGGAATAAAGCTCGACGATCAGCTGTTCCTGGATCGGCATGGTGATCTCTTGACGATCCGGGAGAGAGGTAACCTTACCCTTAAAGTTGTCCTGCTCAAGAGCAAGCCAGCTTGGGACTCCACGTCTTGCAACAGCCTCAAGGCTATCCTGGATCGTCTCTACCTTCCGGCTCTTTTCCTTTAATGAAATTTCGTCATTCACCGAAACCAGAAAAGAAGGAATATTGACCTTCTTGCCGTTTACCAGGATATGGTTGTGTCTCACGATCTGCCGTGCCATATTCCGGGAACAGGCAAATCCCAACCGAAATATGGTATTATCGAGTCTACGCTCCAGCAGGCGCAACAGATTCTCACCGGTAACACCTCTTGACTGCTCAGCGATCTGGAAAAATTTCCTGAACTGGCCCTCAAGCATGCCGTACATGCGTTTTACCTTCTGCTTCTCACGAAGCTGAATCGCATAATCAGATACCTTTCTCATACGGGCCTGACCATGTTGTCCCGGTGGATTTGAACGCCTTTCAAAGGAGCATTTATCTGAGTAACACCTGTCTCCCTTCAAGAACAGCTTCAACTTTTCTCTGCGGCACTGTCGACATGCAGCACCTCTATATCTCGCCACTTTAAGAACCCTCCGTGAAATTATACGATGGTATTTTTATTTTTTACCGACCATTAAAAAGAGACTACACCCTTCTTCTTTTGGGGGGTTTGCAGCCATTATGCGGAAGCGGAGTGACATCGCATATCCTACTGACCTCGAATCCTACTGTCTGCAGTGCGCGTATTGCGGCTTCACGTCCCGGCCCCGGCCCTTTCACTTTAACTTCAACTTTACGCATGCCATGATTCATCGCCTTCTGGGCAGCTTCTTCAACCGTATTCTGCGCCGCAAATGGCGTACTTTTTCTGGACCCTTTAAAGCCAAGGCATCCGGAACTGCACCAGGAAACTACATTTCCCTGTTTATCAGCAATTGTAACGATAGTGTTGTTAAATGTGGAACGAATAAAAACTATTCCTTCCGGTATATTCTTCTTTTCTTTACGCTTTCCGCGTCGTGCTCTCGGACCGGCCATTCGTTTCTCCTAAACGTAACAAACTCAAAAAAGTTGGCAAATTTTATGTCATTTCCGTAAAATTATTTTTTTCGTACACCAGGACCGCGCTTGGGACCCTTTCTTGTCCGTGCATTTGTACTTGTGCGCTGACCGCGACAGGGCAGACCCTTTCTGTGTCTGAGCCCTCGATACCCCCCAAGGTCCATCAAACGCTTGATATCCATCGCAACCTCCCTGCGGCGGTCACCTTCGACAGGATATTTTTCGTCAATAATTTTCCGGATTGTGGTGATCTGCTTGTCATCAAGTTTATCACTGTTAAAATCATGTGCAATCTCTGCTTCATCAAGGATATGACGGGCGGATGTACGCCCTATTCCATGAATATAGGTCAGAGCTATCACCATATGTTTGTTCTTTGGCAAATCAACGCCAGTTATTCGTGCCAAGGTCTTCCTCCTGCGTGCGACTTGAGTTTCTCTTTACCCCTGCCGTTGTTTATGTTTTTTTATCTTGCATGAAACACGAACAACGCCTTTGCGTTTATATACCTTGCAATCACTGCACATCTTTTTCACTGATGATCTGACTTTCATCTTCGTTCACCACTTTCTGTAAATTCTTTATTTACTTCCTTGACCTGAAAATAACCCTGCCGCGGGTGAGATCGTAGGGTGACAATTCAACCGTAACTTTATCACCCGGAAGAATCTTGATAAAATGCATTCTCATCTTCCCTGAAATATGGGCCAGAACTCTGTGCCCGTTTTCCAGTTCAACACGAAACATTGCATTGGGTAACGGTTCTACGATTGTTCCCTCAACCTGTATTGCCTCTTCCTTGGCCATAAGCGCTATCTTCCCGTACGAAATATATCCTTGATTACATGTGAACTGCAAAAATCAGGTACTATACTCTATTTTTTTCTCTTTGTTATCTTTTTTTACTCAATCGAAGAATTTTATTCAATTGGTCCTGTTTTTTTAAAGGGTAAACTCGCTCAAAATAAGAGGTCCATTTTCCGTAATCGCGACCGAATGCTCATAATGGGCTGACGGCTTCATGTCATCCGTAACAACCGTCCATCCGTCCTTCAAGACCCGCACATCACTTAATCCGACATTCACCATCGGCTCTATTGCCAGTACCATGCCCGGCATCAGACGCGGAGTTCTCTCTTTTCTGCTGTAATTCGGTATCTCAGGCGCCTCATGCAGCTGGGAGCCGATTCCATGCCCCACAAACTGGCGGACAACGGAAAAACCATGTTTTTCGACATGGTCCTGTATAGCTGCCGAGATATCGTTAATCCTGTTTTGATCAACAGCCTGGGCTATCCCCTGATACAAGGCCTCTTTTGTCACTTTCATCAGGTTGACAACAACAGGATCAACGTTTCCAACTGCAACGGTAACAGCGGCGTCACCAAAATAGCCTTTGTACTTGACGCCAAAATCAATACTGATGATATCTCCTTCCTTTAAAACAACCTTTTTGGAAGGAATCCCGTGCACTACCTGCTCATTTATGGATACGCAGAGACTCCCGGGGAAACCGCGATACCCTTTGAAGGCAGGCTTACCTCCCCTTTTCTTCGCGAATTCCTCTGCCCATCTGTCAAGCTGTTTGGTCGTAACCCCAGGCTCTATCCTTTGCTCAAGCATATGCAGGATCCGGGCAACAATCTGGTTTGCCTCCTGCATAATCCGTATCTCTTCAGGAGACTTGAGGATGATTGCCTTACCCATTCAAAATCCACATATTCTTTTAAGGTTCAACAGTGCAATGACGTACTAACGCCCCTTCATTCTCCCTGTTTTCAAGAAGCCGTCATAGTTGCGCATGACCGTATGAGATTCAATCTGTGATATTGTATCAATTGCAACCCCTACAACGATAAGCAGGGCTGTGCCGCCAAAATAAAAGGGGACTTGCAGTTTGCTTATAAGGATAGTCGGCAGCACACAGACCGCACTTACATAAATTGCCCCGATCACGGTGAGCCTGACCATGATTTTGTCTATAAACTCAGCAGTCTTCTTCCCTGGTCTCACTCCGGGAATAAACCCGCCGTTCTTCTTTAAATTCTCAGCCACATCGACCGGATTAAAGGTCACAGCCGTATAAAAAAAACAGAAGAAAATGATCATTCCCACAAAACACAGTGTATGCAGCAGGCTTCCCCACTGCATATAGGCCGCAGCCTGCTGAACCCAGTCAACCTGAATCAGCCCGCCGATAGTCGCCGGAAACATCATAATTGAGGAGGCGAAAATCGGAGGAATAACGCCTGCCATATTGATCTTCAACGGCAGATGTGTCCTTTGCCCGCCATACTGTCTCCTGCCGATTATCCTTTTCGCATATTGAATAGGAATACGGCGTTGGGCAGTCTCAAAAAATATGATCAAGGCAATGACGCCACCCATCATTACCAACAATATCGGCAGAAAGATGGCCGTAATTTCACCGGCGCCGACCATGCGGATCGTATTCACGATCGCAGCAGGCATCCTGGCAACAATACCGGCGAAGATGATCAACGATATCCCGTTGCCGATTCCCCGCTCCGTCATCTGCTCTCCAATCCACATGATAAATGCGGTGCCCGAGGTAAGGGTGAGCATTGTCATCAGCCTGAAGGAGAGCCCTGGATCATTGACAATCATGGCGCCGCCGCTCTGTGACGTCATCGACTCCAGGCCTATACTGATAAACAGTCCCTGGATCAGAGCAAGGCCGACAGTCGCGTATCTGGTATACTGCGTAATTTTCCGGCGGCCCGATTCTCCTTCCTTGGACAGGGCCTCCAGCTGAGGGATGACAACGGTCAGGAGCTGAAATATGATTGAAGCGCTGATGTAAGGCATGATGCCCAGGGCAAAAATCGAGAACTTCTCGAGAGCTCCGCCTGAAAACATGTTGAACATGTCAAAGAGGGTGCCCGCATTCCGTTCAAAAAACTCTGCCATCGCTTCACCGTTAATACCCGGCGTAGGGATCTGGACGCCGATACGATAGACAGCGAGCATAAGAAGCGTAAATGTAATTCTTTTTCTCAGCTCAGGAATATTAGTTGCGCTTCGGAAACCACCAGCCATGGATTATCCTTCGACAGTCCCGCCTGCTGCGGTTATTTTTTCGCGCGCAGATGCACTGACCTTGTCCACTGCAATGGTGAGTTTTTTCGAGATATCGCCATTACCAAGAACCTTCACATGTAAATATTTCTTTGCTATAAGCCCGGCGGCAAGCAGCGTCTCTCTGTCAACCTTGGCCCCTTCTTCAAAACGGTCAAGATCCTGGATATTCACGATAGCATACTGCTTCTTGAAGATATTCGTAAACCCGCGTTTCGGCAAACGCCTCTGCAAAGGCATCTGACCACCTTCAAACCCAGGCCTGACTCCGCTGCCGGAACGTGACTTGGCCCCTTTATGGCCACGGCCTGATGTCTTTCCATGACCGGTACCCTGGCCTCTGCCCAACCGTTTTCTCTGTTTTCTTGAGCCTGGACTCGGCGATAAGTTACTTAATGTCAACATGATACTTCCTCCACATCGACAAGGTGTCGCACCTTGTTAATCATTCCCCTGATTTCCGGCGTGTCCTTGCGAACAACAGTCTTGTTCATCTTTGTCAGCCCTAAGCCGGTCAGTACAGCGCGGATCTTCCGGTTGCTGCCGATCATACTTTTTTTCAAGGATACACTGAGCTGGTTTTCCATAATACATCCTGTGGATTGGTTATTTATCCCGACCAGGGTCTGTCTGATCTCTTCGTGGAACCCTTGTCAGTAAACGATATATATCGCGATTGAGCATATTTTGTCGTGCACCCAACCGCCTTCTTTTTGAAAAAGGTCCTACCCTACGACATCTTCAACCGACAAATCACGAATCTTTGCGATCTGCTCAACTGTCCGCAGATTCCGTAATCCATTCAGCGTTGCCTTCACAAGATTGTGAGGGTTATGCGTTCCAATGCATTTTGTCAGAATATTCTGAACACCGACCGCCTCAAGAACAGCACGGACAGCGCCGCCGGCTATAACACCGGTACCCTCGGATGCGGGTTTCAGCAAAACATTTCCAGCGCCATATTTTCCCTGAATCTGATGGGGGATACTGACATCGGTAATTGAAACCTTCGTCATGTCCTTTCTGGCCTTTTCAACTCCCTTTCTGATCGCTTCCGGAACCTGATTAGCCTTGCCAAGGCCATACCCGACCTTCCCCTGGCCGTCTCCGACAACACAGATTGCGCTGAAACTGAATCGCCTTCCGCCTTTAACAACCTTTGCCGTCCTATTGATATAGACAATCTTCTCAATCAGCTGATCTT
>DAOVSZ010000158.1 GCA_030627725.1 Desulfobulbaceae bacterium | reverse complement strand
GTCCTGCTTGCCGTGCTGATCATGAGCATGGCGTATGTCACTATTTTGCAAAATTTTTCTGTATCAATGCGGAATATCTTCCGATTAGACGAGAAAAGGACGAGCATGTTCGAAAATCACCTTGCGTTTGAACAGGTATTATTTGGAACAGGTGGCGAAGACGAGGATGCTGTGAGCGAAGAAACGGTCTTTCTGGAAAGCGCATCATGGGCGCTGTATCAGGTGGCAACAGATGACAATGAACTAATGACACTGAAGCTCGTAAAAAAATGATTTTGTATCTCTTCAGCTGCACCTCATCTGTGTACGATCAGGCCTTCTCGTATAGGTTTACTATAGCTCGGCGGCCTGCTTGTCCACATCTAAGGCACATCTGAAGAGATACGGTTGGTGGTTTAGCCAACTTTTTTACCTTGACTGGGCAGTTACATGATTTTTTTGAGAAACAGACGCGGCATAACGGGGTTGCGAGGTCCTGAAAAGGGTTTTGCCCTGCTGGTGGTGATACTGGTCATGCTGCTTACAAGCTTTCTGGTGACGCAGCTTGTGATGCAGGTGCGTATTGAACAGAAAATTGCATTTAATGTGAAAAAAAGACTGGCAGGGACGTTCCTGGCAGAGGCAGGAGTCAGCCTGGGGCTTTTTAGAAACCAGGTTTCTCCCGCTGAAATAGGAGACGAGAGATACGCAAGTTTTCATGAAGGCTATCTCTATGAGGATTTTCTGCCGAACGGCAGGGTCGAATATATGGTGGTAAACGAGTCCGGAAAGATTAATCTTAACACCTTCAAACGCCCCTTTATGGAGATGTTTCTGGAGTATCACGGACTGGATCCCGACCAGATAGCCGTTGTCATCGATTCCATCCTGGACTGGCGTGATACAGACGATCTGCACAGGCTCAACGGCGCGGAAGAGGATGCCTATATGGATCTTGAAGACCCCTACATACCAAGAAACGGTAAGATAAAGGACCCTGCGGAATTTTTTCTTGTAAATGGGACGGATGTGCTGGAAAATCGCTTTGACCCGCAGATGGTCTTTACCGTTTATAATCCGATAAGCCTGATAAATTTCAACAGCCTTTCGCCGGAAATGCTTGCGTTTCTGGTCGAGGATGACGAAGAAAAGATCGAAGCCTATCGTGAGGCGCAGGAGGCCAAGACAGGCAAGACCATGTTGGCCAGCGCTGACGCCTTGGCTGTTTTAGGGAATGAACGTTTTGTCGCCGTTTCAAAATACCTGACCTACAGTTCGGGAAAAAACCGTTATTTCTCCATTCAGTCACTTGGGCAGGCAGGCGTTACAGAGGATGAGACTGTGCAGGGTGAAGAACCCGGGCTTGAGGAAAAAAAACATCTGCCGGGCGTTAGAATTACTGTTCTGATGCAGGCCCTTGGCGGATCAAACTATAAATATCTCGCGTGGAAGGAGAGATATTCATGAGCGAGGCTTTACAGCTTCTTATACAGGCAGACGGGATTGAAATATCCCATCCCCAGACTGAGACGGTTGTAAAGTTTATCAGGGATGGGGGCACGTCCTTTGGTGAGGCCCTGGCTGATTTCTGCACTAAGGCCGGGGTGTCAACCAATACGGCGCTCTTTTTTGTGGCGGAAGAATTGCTGTTTATGAAACAGATCCAGCTGCCGCTCGCGACCCAGGATTTAAAAGAGGCCATCAGCTATCAGCTTGGTCTGCTTGCTCCCTTTCCCGAGGATTCGATACTGCACAGTTTTACAACGCATCAGGAAAAGGAGCATTATCAGGTCATTGTTGTCGCTGCCTCCATGGAGCAGATCATCACCATGCTTCAGGAGACCGCGGAAGCCGGATACAGGATTTCCGGCCTTTTCCCGGAGAGCCAGAGGTATGTGCATTGGTCTTTAAAAAAGGCCAGATGGGCCCTTGTTGTTCCGGGCAGCCGTTTTGCCAAGGTGATTATATTTAACGGCGGTAGGCTTGAAGAGAGGATATTTTCCAAGCTTGAGCCGCCATTTGAAGAACTGACAGCGCTGTGCGGGACTGAAGAAATATACCATGTAGAAAAGCAGGAGGATGAACGGTTTCTGGATACACAACAGCTCAAGGGGAAAAAACCCTTGCTGCGGGATTTTAACATGCTGCCCGCCTCTTTTGTGAGGACCGATTTCTCCCGCATGGCCGTTATTGCCCTTATTGTCTTGAACGTTATCGCCCTTCTCGCCTTTGTCGGTGGAAAGATGCATTATCAGAGCATGCACTCTGAACTCGTCGAACAGGAGATTACAAAAATCATGCCCCAGGTGAAAGAGGTGAAAGACCTGCAGGCAAGAGAGATGAAGCTCCGTGAATATGTAGAGAGTGTCGAGGGAATAGGGCGGAACCCTGATATTATCCTGTTCGTTAAGCAGTTGACGGATGCGTTGCCGGAGACTTCCTATCTTGACCAGATGCGGATGGACAAGAACCAGAACGCCATTCATATCCAGGGCTATACGGACGATATCGGGTCACTGACTGCCGCTCTTCAGGAGATGGGGGAGGCCAAGCTCAAATCGACAAGTCGCAGGAAGAGTAAGACCTACTTCAACGTGGAGATCAATCTGCCATGAATCGCATTCTCATCATGATGAGACAGAACCGCCGCAGGCTGCTTCTGGCGCTGGTGGCTGGCGTGCTTCTCTTTTTGAACTTCGGCCGGTCGGGGATGAATTATTTTTCCGACAAGGACGAAGCGATTGACAGCAGGATTGACTTGTTGAGTCAGCACACCCTTTCCGTGGACAAGCTCTCTGCCTTGAAGAAGCGGGTGGCGCAGCTTGAGAGACAGAAGAAACAGCTTGACCAATATCTCTTTACCGGCGAGTCGGAAGAACAGATTGCCTCTCAAATGCAGATTCTGTTGCAGGAAAATGTCTCCAAGGCAGGATTGGAACCCGAATCGCTTCGGCCCATTATACAGAGAGACAGGGGAGGAGACAAAGGGTACAGTGAAGTGGCCATCAAGTTGCGGCTTTCCGGCTCACTGAGCGCCTTCAATACATTCGTTGCAGACATGTACAGGTCAAAGCGTCTGTTCAAGGTGGAGAGTTTTGTTTTAAAGCCGTACCGGAAAAAGGGCCTGAAGATCCTGATGGATTTGAAGGGATACTATAAGTTAAAAGAATGAGTAACTATTCAGCTGCACCCCATCTTTGAACGATCAGGCCTGCTCACATAGGCGGGCTATAGACTCACAGCCCTGCTTGTTCAAATCTGGAGCACATCTGAATAGTTACAGGTCGGTGGTTATGCACACTTTTATCCATCACGCTGAATAGTTACAAGAATGATACGAATTGCTGTCATAATATTTCTGATTCTTTCGTCCGTTGTTCTGGTCAGGGGGGCGATACTGTCCTGGCAGGACCCTGTTCTCCCGGCGTTGGAAATAAAAGCTGACGACAAGACCACGGCAAGGGTAAAGCCACAGCGGATTGTGTTTTATCCCCGTCCGTCGGCGCCGCTTCCGGATGTGCTGGACGGCTATCTCTTCAATGCGGAGAGAATGCTTGCAGGGGAATCGGCGGAAGAATCCGAAGGGCCCACTGAGATCGATCTCTTGTCGATTGATATGGAAAAAATTCTGTATACCGGGTCGATAATAATTGGTGATCTCCGGAAAGGGATGCTCTCCTATTCAATCGCTGACTCCTCGGTCAAGAAGACAGCGGTTGCATCGAGAAGAACAACACGCCGGAGCCCGAGTTCGAGGCGCTCTGATGATGACAAAATGAAAAGGCATATTGTAGTTGAACAGGGTCGGAACTTTGCCGGATACAAGGTTGTGGCTGTGGAGCCGGAACGAATTGTCTTTGAGCAGGATGGTGAAAAAATTGAGAAGTTTCTCTACGATCCGTCGAAGAAGAGGATAATAGCACCTTCGTCACTTGCCAGGCCTTCTGTTCCGCCGGCATCCGTTGCGAGGCAGAGCGACAGAAAGGCCCTGCCGCCGTCCCTTCCCAGCGGGCGGACGGTTGGGCAGACTGCGGCCGGGAAGCAGGCAACGTCAACTGTTGGCGCGAGCAGGCGCACAAGCAGGCCCAGGGTGGTCACACGCAGGAGCCGACCGGTGCCGCCTAGAGAATGAAATTCGTCATTCGTGAAAAGAATATGATAGAGGGAAAGCGGAAGGTGATTATGCAATTTGATAGAATATTTTCATTGTTGATTGTGCTCTCGATGCTGGGAGTATGGGGGTGTGCCGCGCCTGCTCCGAAGGAACGGGTCACGACCTGGGTGGATATGGACAGCATTGTCGCCGAGGTCAAGAAATCCGCTCCCATGGAGACCGAGCTTGATGTCACCGTTGCCGAGAAGATGGTCCGGGAGAAGGCTGCTCAAAAGGGAAAGAAGCCCTTTTCTGTCCGGAGTGGCGGAGAGAACCCCTATCTTGCCGGCATTGGGAAAGAAAAGCCCAAGACGGCGGAAGCGGCAGATGGCGAAGGGATACTGCTCAACTTTGACAATGCCGATATCTATGAGGTGATACAGAGTATAGCCGAGATCCTGGACATCAATTATGTCATAGACCCGAAGGTGAAAGGGGTGGTGAATATTCGATCCGGCAAGAAGGTCGCCTTGAACCAGCTCTTTACGCTTTTTCGAAAGATATTGAATATAAACGGGCTGGATATCAGGAGCGAGGGCGACTATTACTACGTCTATGTTGCCAAGAAGCTGACCTCGCAGGTGGTCAGGGGGCCGGGCGAGATCAGGGGACTTTCCGATTCACCGAGAATGATCATGCAGGTTGTGCCGATCATGTATCTCGCCGCTGCCGAGGCCCAGAAGTTTCTGGAACCGTATCTCTCGGAGCATGGGACGATCCATAATATGCCCGGACTGAATATGCTGATCATCTTTGACTTTGAGAGCAAGGTGATTGACTGTGTGACGATCCTGGTCAAGATTGATATATCCTCCCTGTCATCGGTCAAGGTGAGCCTGGTGCCGGTTGAAAATGCCCCGCTCTTTGACCTGACCGATGAGTTGACGGAGATCTTAAACGCCTTGAAGGTCAACAAGAAGGACTACGAAGGTGTCTCCCTGATCCCCTTGGAGCGTGTCAACGCTCTGTTGCTGGTCAGCAATAACGAGTTTCTTCTGGAGAGTGTTGAAGCCTGGATCAAGGATCTTGATGTGGTGGCCGCCGAAGGCAGGGACAACATCTACATCTATAACGTCCGGAATTCCGTTGCTACGGAACTCGCCGATCTTGTCAATGTCCTTATCACTGATGAGGGTGGATCAACGACCTCAAAACCGAAGGTGACCCTGAAGGATTCCAAGAGTAAGAAGACCACGCCGCCGCCTGCCAGGAAGGTGACGACAAAAGGACCTCCGAAATCCACGATGCAGTTTGTCGGCGCGCCCATGCTGCATGCCGACGATAACCGGAACATTATCCTGATCCGCGCCCTTGCGCCGGATTACAGCCGGTTGGTGAAGCTTCTTGAGCGGCTTGACAATATGCCGCGCCAGGTGTTGATCGAGGTTGTGGTGGCTGAAGTCGTTCTGACCGACGACTGGTCTTTCGGTGTTGAGTGGTGGGTCAAGAACCACGGTCTTGAGATAAACCAGGCAGACTACACCGATAATTTTATCAGTGATTTTACTCAGCTGAAAGATCCGGGAAATGTCATGCCCGGCTTTACTTACAGCCTCTTGAGTGCAAATGGAAATGTCTTTGCGCTCTTAAATGCCCTGGCCTCGAATTCAGATGTCTCCATCCTCTCCTCGCCGCAGGTCATGGTCTTGAACAACGAGACGGCAAAGGTGAATGTCGGCGCCGAAGTGCCGATCGTCACCACGGAAACGGTGAGTGATGACTCTTCTACCGATACCGTGGACAGAACGATCCAGTACAAGGACACCGGTGTTATCCTGGAAGTGACGCCCAAGATCAACTTCAACGGTGTCATCATCTTGGATATCGATCAGCAGATTACCGAGGCCAAGAAACATATTGTCAGCGGCATTGACTCAGCCCAGATCTCCAAACGTCAGGTAACGACCAAACTGGCGGTCAAAGACGGGCAGACCATTCTTTTGGGCGGCATGATTTCTCAGAAGACGACTATGGTTGAAGCCGGGATCCCGTTCCTGAAGGATGCCCCTGTTCTCGGCTGGTTTTTTAAATATCAGGAAGAAAAGCTGGCAAAAACCGAACTCCTGATCATGATTACCCCCCATGTTATCGAGACTGAGGACGTTCTGGACCAGTATGCACGCGAATTCAGGAAAAAGGTCCTTGAGGTGAAAGGGGAGTTGCTGGATTAAACAGGTTACTGAAGGCTGAAGGGGTGTTGTGCTTTTATGGCATAAGAAATAGAGAATGTTCCCGGTTGACCCCTTTTTCAGGCTCATTTTTTGGCAAGTTTGATGCCATTGGTGTCGATGGTGATAAGTCTTTTTTGGTAGAGAGCGCCTATTGCCTTTTTGAATGATTTTTTACTTACCCCAAACAGGGAGTAGATATCTTCCGG
>DAOVSZ010000144.1 GCA_030627725.1 Desulfobulbaceae bacterium | reverse complement strand
TACTTTCACAAAAATGCCTTAAAGGACATGAAACTTGATCAACTTTCCGAGGGAGTTGCCGTCCGATTCGGGGAATATGAAGGGGACAAGGGCCCCCAGGCAAACTGGGTGAAGATTGCCAAATAACCTCACAGCTGGTTCTCAAAAATTTTAATCTCTTCGGCCGGAAAGACTCCTTTTCCGGCCGAATCATTTTTTAAACCTTAAACGTACATTTTCAAAAGATTGGGCTCCTGGCTAGCCACTGAAACTGAGTCTGCAGGTTCGTTGTAAAGTTATCTGCATTGATGTATAATCCCCGCTTGTCTCTCAAACTAATTTTATAACTATTCAGCGTGATGGCTAAAAGTATGCAAAACCACAGACCTGTAACTATTCAGATGTGCCCCATATTTGGACAAGCAGGCCTGTGAGTCAGGTAAGCGGAGCGGAGCGAAGACTCCGATAGCCCGCCTATGTGAGCAGGCCTGATCGTTCAGGTAAGCGAAGCGTAGCGGAGACTCCGAAGATGGGGTGCAGCTGAATAGTTACAGCAAAAAAAACTTGCGGATCAACACGAGAAGGGGTATAAAGTCATGCTCATCTGAGTTGCCGATTTTCTTCATGATATATCGGTCGGAGACGAATAATTACATGAGACGCTGCGTAGAGGCATCATACACGGCTCGTCTCGTGTCGCTGGAAGGATAAAAGGAGTATGATCATGGCAAAAGTATGTGAAATCTGTGGCAAAAAACCAATGACAGGCAACAATGTAAGCCACGCCCATAATAAAACAAGGCGCCGCTGGCTTCCGAACCTGCAAAAGGTGAGACAGGCCACCTCAGGCGGAAACGCGAAGTACATCCGGGCCTGTACCCGGTGTATCCGATCAGGCGCCGTCCTGAAGCCCGCACAGAGCGTCTGACCCTCATCCCGGGGGATTCCGTTTACAAAAAAAACCGTTCTCTCACTTTGTAAAGAGAACGGTTTTTTCTTTGTAACTATTCAGGTGGAGCTGAAAACTTGTCATAAACACCATCCTGTAACTGTTCAGATGTGCCCCAGGTTCGGAGTCTTCGCTTACCTGGACAAGCAGGCTTGCGAGTCTATAGCCCGCCTATGTGAGCAGGCCGGATCGTTCAAAGATGGGGTGCAGCTGAATAGTTACTTTTCTTTTCATCATTTCCGACGGGCTTCGAGTATTCCATTGAGCTGCCGAATGCGCTGAAGCAGCCTGTCCAGATGCGCCCTCCCTTCCACTTCTACTACAAGCCTGAATGAAGACAGATTATCTGATGTCGTACGGGCCTCAACATTCATGATGTTGGCGTCTTCCATACTGATTGTATTACTCAATTCAGCGAGAAGTCCCTTTTTATCCTGCCCTACAACAAATATCTGCGCCCTGTGCGGAACCGCTCCATTGCCGGACCAGCTGACCTCTATCCAGCGTTCCGAATCCGTTGCCATCAAATTGGAACACGTTGCCTTGTGGACGGAAATACCGCGGCCCGCTGTAATAAAGCCCATTATATCATCCCCAGGCACAGGCATACAACACTGACTGACATGCATCAACACGCCGTCAATGCCGTCAACCTGCAGGACATCTCCCTGCTCTTTCTTTTTCCGGTCCTGCCGCCTTGCAATAAAATCAAGCTGCCGCTCCGCCGGCCCTTCCTTATGAAACTCTTCCGGCAGCACTGCCTTGACGATGGCCTGGACCATAATTTTGCCTCGTCCGACATGTAACAGAAGATCATCCAGTGAATTGCAGGACAATGCCTTCAATACCTGCTTGAGGTGACCGGTATTTATCACCTTCTTCAAGCTGAAATTATGCCTGCGCAGTTCACGCTCACAGATCTCCCGCCCGAGCTTCAGGCTTTTTCCCTGCTCCTCCTGCCTCAGCCACTGACGGATTCTGCTCTTGGCCCGGCCGGTCTTGACAAGGGACAGCCAGCCACGATTCGGCGTCTGCTTCGGCGAGGTCAGGATCTCGACCATCTCACCGTTTTTCAGTTGATACTTCAGAGGTACAATGCGGCCGTTCACCTTGGCCCCGGTACACCTGTTTCCTACCTCCGTATGAATGCTGTACGCAAAATCAAGCGGAGTGCTGCCCGCCTTCAATTCCTTGACATCACCGTTCGGGGTGAGCACATACATCTCACTCTGAACAAGTTCACCCTTGACCGCCTCTAAAAATTCGTCCGGATCGCGCAACTCCTGCAACCCATGAACAAGCTGCTTAAGCCAGTGGAAGAGTTTTGCATCTTTTGTCGAGACATCTTTTCCTTCTTTATATGCCCAGTGGGCGGCAATCCCGTCATTGGCGATCCGGTCCATCTCCTCGGTCCGGATCTGGATCTCCATAAATTCACCGTAGGGACCAACAACCGAGGTATGAAGCGATTGATACATATTGGCCTTCGGGCTGCTTATAAAATCCTTGAACCTGCTTGCAACAGGCAGCAACATGGAATGAACAACCCCAAGCGCTGCATAACACTCACTCACTGTCCTGACAATAATCCTGAAAGCAACCTTATCGTAGACTTTCTCAAGGGGGATATTCTGCGCAATCAACTTCCTGTAAATGCTGTAGAGATGCTTGGGGCGGCCCAGTATTCTAAAATCCTTAAGTCCATTCAACTTCAGCCTGTCCTGGATCTGCTTTTTTACCTCTTCAACATACACTGTCCGGTCGGCAAGGGAACTCTCTATCTTTTCAGAAAGACTCTCATATTCGTCAGGATAGAGGTAGGCAAAGGAAAGGTCCTCCAGTTCCCTTTTCATCCAGTCAATACCAAGCCGGCTGGCAAGAGGGGCATAAAGATCCATGGTTTCCCTGGCGATCTCCAGTTGCCGCTCGACAGTGAAAGACAACGTCTGCATGTCATGCAAACGGTCAGCCAGCTTCAACAACAGGACCCGGATGTCCTTGGACATGGCAAGCAGCATCTTCCGGATATTCTCCGCCTGATAGGCAAGTCTGCTGTTAAATTGAAAATTATCAATCTTCGTAGCCCCGCTCACCAGGGCGGCAACATCTTCACCAAAGAGTTTTCTGAGTTCATCTTCAGTCGTCCCGGCAGGCGCCTTTAACACCGAATGAAGGAGTCCTGCCATCAGTGTATGCACATCAAGCCGCATAGAGGCAAGGATATGGGTGACTGCCAGCGGATGATGGATATAGGCCTCCCCGGACTCCCGCGACTTTCCCTGATAAGCCTTTTCAGCAAACTCGAAGGCCTTCCGGATTGAGCCCAGGTCTTCCGGGGACACATAATCCCGGACCAGTTCTATGATGTTGTCAATCGAAACCATTCTTACACTTCCAAAGCGGCACGGACCTTTTCCAAAACCATCGCTACAGCCTCGTCAGAAGTCGCAGAGACTGTCTCACCGTCGATTCTCGACCTGATTTCCACCAGCCCCTCCTTGGCATAACTTTTCCCGACCACAACCCGATACGGAACACCGATCAGATCAGCATCCTTGAACTTGACGCCGGGCCGTTCGTCCCGGTCATCCATGAGCACCTCAACACCTTTTTTCTGCAGTTTTTCATAAAGATCTTCCACTGCCGCAGTGACCTTTTCGTCCTTTGTGGAAAGATTCAACAAGGCAACGTGAAAAGGTGCGATGGGCGCCGGGAAGATAATCCCGTCCTTGTCATGACCCTGCTCAATGGCCGCTGCCACTGTGCGGCTGACGCCTATCCCGAAACAGCCCATGACAAAGGTCTTTTCAACACCGTTATTATCCAGAAAGGTCGCTTGTAACGCCTCACTGTAACTTGTCCCCAGCTTGAAGATATGCCCGACCTCAATGCCTTTTGTCAACAGAAGGCTGCCGCCGCATTCAGGACAGCGGTCACCCTCGGTCACCATCCTGAGATCAGCAACCTGATCAACCTCAAAATCACGCCCGAAATTGGCATTCACAAAATGATAATTCTTCTCATTGGCGCCGATCGCAAAATTACACATCTCGGTCACCTCCCGGTCCGCCACCACCGGAATCTTGATCCCGACCGGCCCCAAGTATCCTGACGGCACTCCGGCGCTGTCAAAGACCTGTTTGTCGTCAGCGAGTTCCACCTCGATGGCGCCAATCAGATTTTTCAGCTTCACCGGCTGGACCTCGCGATCCCCCCGGACAAGGACTGCCACCGGTTTCGTGTCATCAGCCATGTACACCATGGTCTTCACCAGTTCCTGCGGCTTGATGTCAAGAAACTCGGTGACCGCCTTGACCTTTCTCTTGCCCGGCGTTTCGACCTTTTCCAGAGGAAGCAGTTCCGGCTTGTCGTGAGAAACTTCCGGCTTCATACACGATGCCTTCTCCATATTGGCCGCATACGCACACTCCTTGCACATGACAAGGGTGTCTTCGCCGGTCTCGGCAAGGACCATGAATTCGTGGGAAAAACTGCCGCCGATGGCGCCGGTGTCCGCCTCAACCGATCGGAACTTTAAGCCACACCGTTCAAAGATCCGGTGATAGGCGTCGTACATCTTTTTATAGGTGATTTCAGCGCCTTTCTCGTCAGCATCAAAACTGTACCCGTCCTTCATAATGAATTCACGGCCCCGCATGAGCCCGAAACGCGGTCGGATCTCATCACGAAACTTGGTCTGGATCTGATAGAGATTGACTGGCAGCTGACGGTAGGAATGCACCGTCTTTCTGACCAGGTCGGTAATGACCTCCTCATGGGTCGGTCCCAGGCAACTCATCCTGCCGTGCCGGTCTTCAAACCGGAGAAGCTCCGGCCCGTATTTCTCCCATCGTCCGGACTCCTGCCAGAGGTCTGCCGGCTGCACCATGGGCATAAGAAGCTCCTGGGCCCCGGCCCGGTTCATCTCTTCCCTGACAATCCGCTCAACCTTTCTGATCGATGCCAGCCCCAGCGGCAGATAGGTATAAATTCCCGAGGTCAGCTTCCGGATAAAACCCGCCCGCAGCATAAGCTGATGACTGACCACCTCCGCCTCGGCAGGGGTTTCCTTTAACGTCGGCAACAATAACTGTGAAAAACGCATATCAAAATCCTTAATTTAATCTCTCACAGAGTCCGCAGAGCTCACAGAGAGAAACTATTTATGTTGAGTAAATAATAAAAAATTCCACCTTCAGCCTTCAGCCTTCAGCCTAACCATCTCATCCACTTCAGAAAGAAAAACCTGCAGCAACTCTTTCTCCGGGACCTTCTTGTAGAGCTTCCCTTTTTTAAAGATAAGCCCTGTTCCCTTGCCGCCTGCAAGGCCTATGTCGGCCTCCTTGGCCTCGCCAGGGCCGTTGACCACGCAGCCCATGACTGCAATTTTAAGGGGGGTGGTGATGGTCTGGATGTGTTCTTCGACCTTCTCGGCAAGGCCAAAGAGGTTTATCCCGCACCTGCCGCAGGTCGGGCATGATATCAGCTCCGGCCCACGCTCACGAATCCGTAAGGCCCTGAGCAGCTCATACCCTACCCGGATCTCTTCGACCGGGTCTCTGGTGAGTGAGATCCGGAAGGTGTCTCCGATACCATCATAAAGCAGCATGCCGAGCGCCAGGCTGGACTTGACCGTGCCTGCGATCAGCCCCCCGGCCTCGGTCACGCCGAGATGGAGCGGATAGTCACATTGGGAGGCAAGCTCGCGATACGCATCAACGGTAGTCAGGGCATCAGATGACTTTATGGAGACCTTTATCTCGTAAAAGCCGAAATCTTCCAGAAGCCCCACATTACGCAAAGCGCTTTCCACCAGAGCGGCAGGCGTAGGTCTGCCATGTCTGGACAGGATGTCTTTTTCAAGCGAACCCGAGTTCACTCCCACCCTTATAGGCACAGCATGCTGTTTCGCGGCAGCAACGACATTTGCCAGTTTTTCCGGCCCGCCGATATTGCCCGGGTTAATGCGGATTGCCTGGGCGCCGTTTTCCATACTGGCAACCGCAAGGCGATGGTCAAAATGGATATCTGCTATGAGCGGGATGCTGATCTGTTCCCGGATTCGCCGAATCGCCGCAGCAGCCTCCAGGTCCAGGACCGCCACCCGTATGATCTCACAACCGGCCTTTTCAAGCCGATGGATCTGAGAAACCGTCGCTTCTACATCACGGGTATCGGTATTGGTCATTGACTGGACGGAAACAGGAGCGTCGCCGCCGACCGGCACCGCGCCGACTCGTATCTGTCTTGTCTGTTTTCTTTTATTCATGGCGCGAAAGTATAACCACTTGTCGCCTCACTTGCATCCATCTTTTTTTTCTGGCTGATTTTCTCTCTCTTTTAAAAACACGCTACACGCGGCGTTGCGCAACATTTCTTCCTTCTCAAATCATTGGCGCCAAAATGCCTACGTCTGTCTTTACGAGGTTGTCAATTCGTAGTGCTTCTGGTAAACTATTAATATATTTAGCAGTAATACTGACATCCCTCATTGATACTTCCAGCAGGAACCTGCACATGACAGACCAGAACTCCAAAAACAAAAAACCGAAAAATCCTTCGGACGCTCCCAAAAGTCTGCAAAAAATTCTGATCGTTGACGATGACAACCTGATCAAGATCGGGCTTGAAAAATTTTTCAAGAAAAAAGGCTACCAGACCATATCTGCCGGCACCGGCAAATCCGCACTTAACTTCATTGAAAACGAGGAAAACCTCTCTTTAGTCCTTCTTGACCTTAAACTGCCCGACTCCTTTGACGGTCTGGCAATCCTTGAAATCATAAAAAACACCCGTCCGGACCTTACAGTTGTCATAATCAGTGGTCAGACTGAAATCAGGGGCGCTGTTGAAGCCATGAAACTCGGCGCACTCGACTATATGGAAAAGCCTCTGGACTTTGACAGAATCGAAGGCATCCTTGAGCTTATTGAAGCAGAAGCACACAAGCCTTCTCCTTCTTCCGCCGATCTCTTTGACGATCTTATCTGCACCAGTGACCAGATGAAACAAATCGTCAAGCTTATGCAGCGCCTGTCTCTGAAGTCGGATATCACTATCCTTGTTACCGGAGAAAGCGGAACCGGTAAAAACTTTCTGTTTCAAAAGATGCACGAGTTAAGCCCGAGAAAAAACTTTCCCTATGTACAGATAGGATGCGCGAACAT
>DAOVSZ010000076.1 GCA_030627725.1 Desulfobulbaceae bacterium | reverse complement strand
CCTTCCAAGCAGCATGCCCCGGTTGTTCCTTCTCGAGAAATAATACAGAAAAACCAGATCATTCCAGAGTGGAAGTCGGCGTGGGATGAGGCCCGGCGTCTGGCAAGAATGAACGCCTTTGAGCAGGCTGCACGCCAGTATGAAAAGCTTTTTTCGTTAAAAAAGAACCTGACGGAGGCCCAATGGGAGTTTGCCAGGATTCTTCTGGAGCAGAAGGAGGTTGAGAGGGCCGCTGTGGTACTGGAGAAGCTGGTTGAGGAACATCCGGAGCAGATTGAATATGTCGAGGCGCTTGGGCAGTTGATGCATGAGAAGGGACACTACAGCCGGGCTGTGGACCTTTTTTACAAAGTGTATGAAAAAGATCGTCGGAACCTGCTGTTGCTTGAGAATCTTGCAGCTGACCTCGTCAGGCTGGAGAGAAGAGAGGAGGCCTTGCCACTCTTACAGAAGTTGTATGAACAAAAGCCTGATGATCAGAAGGTGAGGGAGGTGTTTGCTGAAACCGCGTACATACTCGAACAGTATGATATCGCCCGTCCGCATGTCATGGCCGTTGCAGACCGGGATGGGGCAGGGCTTGAGGTCATTTTAAGGGCTGCCGGAACACTCACGAAATTGAGGCTGGACAATCTGGCTGTTCCATACTGGCAGCGGGTTATGAAAAAGAATCCGGCCTCTTTTGAGGCGCATACGGAGCTGGCTCGTTATTTTGAGAATGAAGGCCGGCTGAACGATGCCCTTACCCATCTGTTGTTCCTGTATACAAAAAGTCCCGGAGACCTTTCTCTCCTTCGGCGCATAAGCCAGGCATATATAACGGCAGAGAGATATGAGGAAGCCCTGTATTATGTGCAGCAGTATCTCGACAGAAAAAACGATGATAAAAAGGCGCTGAAATCATTAATTGAGATTCATGCAGCTCTCGGCAAACCGATTGAGACTCTGGCGGCGCTGGAGAGATATTTTTCCATTGAGACACGGCCTGAATCGGACAGTCTCAGGCAGGCGGCCCGGCTGTATGACGCTGCCGGTCGTTACCACGAGGCAATTCCTCTGTACAGACGTCTTTTGGAGAGTACTCCGAACGATCCGGAAATATTAGAAATTTTGGCCAGAGACCTGCTTGAAATCGGCGAGAACGAAGGCGCCCTGACAATGTGGAAACATCTGTCGCAGGTAGCTCCTAACCGTCTTGATGTCTATCAGGCCATGGCTGATCTGATGGGACGGTTAGGGCGGAAGCAGGAGTTATTAGAGGTGCTGCTGGCATTGCAGGCCCTGAATCCGGAAAACAAAGAGATTCTGCTGCGCCTTGCGGATGTTTTTTTTGATATGAGAGAAAGGGAGAAGAGCCGAGCCCTTTTGATGAAAGTTGCCGGTGCAGGTCTGGAAGATCCGGATCTTCTGCAGAGGCGTGCCGCTCTCTTTGAAAAGTTTGGAATGGAATCAGCGGCGCTCAAGGATTACGAATTATTTCTTGCTCATTCGTCCGGAGCGACCGAGTTGCGCTATGAAAAGATGGTCCGCAGCCTTCGTCTGGCTGGAAGGCTTGGCCGGCTTGATATGGTGCGCGCCTATCTTGACAGGATCCAGGCTGAAAGACCGTCTGCCAGTGATGGGGCATTTATGCTCACTGTAGCTGATGCGTATAGAGAATGCGGCGCCTATGCCGATGCTTTGCACGTTTATACCAATATCCTTGCCAAAAGTCTGGCCGGAGATCGAAACTCGCTGACCGACGTGGAAAAGAGAACCGCCAGAAACGCCCTCTTGGCAATGGCGGAGCTCTATAGCGACGCAGATCAACCTTTTGAAGCAGAGCAGGCGCTCAGGGTTGCCTTACGTATAGACAATACAACCTCTTTTGCTCTTCCTGTCCTTGTCCGCCTTTATGATCATGCCCTTACGTCCGGCGACCTTTCAGGAGCTGCTGTCTGGCTTGAGAGTGTGGAAATGTCGGGAGATCAGGAAAGGATGCAACATCCGCATCATGCGGATAAGGAGGTTGATGGTCAAGACATCCGATTGATGCGGGCCAGGTTCCATCTGGCCCGGGAGGAATGGAAGAGCAGTATGAGGCTGGCCAACAGTCTTCACCATGAGTTGCTGCAGGGTCTTGAAAAGTCTGGTCCCGACATTTTTTCTGCCGGCCGGTTATGGGAAGATGTCCTTGCATTAGGCCGTTTTTTTCTTGCCGCAGGGGAGTATTCAACAGCTGAAGAGCTGTGTTTTACTCTTCTGCATGCAGGCGCTGACCCGGTCGCACCTCTGGTCTTGCTGCAGCATATCTATGGTCTTACCGGTGAAACCGAGAAGAAAGAAGAGATAGAGCAAAAGGTGTTATCTCTTGCTGAAGAGGATCCGGCCCTGAGACTGCGGACAGCTTTGTTGTATAGAAAGTATCTGATGTTTGAAGAGGTGATTGACGCGGCACATGGTGTAAGTCGAGAATTGCCTGACTCGCACAAGGCATGGCTGCTTCTGGCCGAGGCGAAGGAGTATACCGGGCAGGTTGCGGAGGCCTTGAATATTCTTTCGGTTGAAATGCCGGGACATACATCAGACAGCCTTGCCTCATTGCGGCGAAACAGGCTGCTTTTCAGAACAGGCAGGTATGAAGAGGCCATGGCCCTGACCGACGATATGCTTGCCCGCTTTCCTGACCGCCCTGATCTGTTGCTGATCAAGGCACGAGTTTTATGGGCGAAAAACAGGTGGCAGGAAGCGATTGAAGTATACCAGCGGTTTCTCCACCCCTCGATTGATGAAATTTTTGAGAACAAGAGCAAAGAGCGGGGCTTGCTGACTGTTCCGGCGCCTCGAAAAAGGACCTTTTTGGAGAAAATTACTTTTTCCAGGAAAGAACCGGTCCCGTTTCTCGATCAGGTCATGTCTCCCTCGCATGCCGTGGCGGCTGAAGATGAAAACCAACGAGGTTTGAATGTGGTGGCAGCCTCTTTATTTGCCGATTACATGTGGCAGAAAAGATTTTCAAACGAACTGGCAGCCAGAAGATCTGTAAAACGACGTGAGTACCAACAGGCGGCAAGGCAATACAATGGGCTGATCAGGAAGCATCCTGATGAGGAATCGTTACGTTTTGACCTTGCCGGTATCTACAGCCGTCTGGGTAGGTTGGGTGAAGAGGCTGGGCAGTATGAGGAGATCGCCGTGCGCAACCCGGATTTTCCTGGTCTCCATGAAGCAGACCTGCGGAATCGTCTGAAACTTCAGCCCCGCTTGACGGCAGGATACGGCAACAGGTCCGAAGAAGGGTGGGATGAGCTTAAGGCCGTGAAAAAGGAATGGCAGAGCTTTTCATTCTGGTTTGCTCCCAAGCCGAAGCATGAAATCGATATATCGGCCTCTACTATCAAATATCGTTCTACCGAGGATGAAACTGATGAATTCCGGTCCAAGAGGGCCTTCGTGTCGTACAGGACAACTCTTTTTGAAGGGATGACCGTTCAGACGGGAGGTGGATTTGAAAAACTGGATATCGATGACTCACGTGTCGGTCTTTTCAGCTGTTCCGTAAACGGTGAAATTGGTGACCGGATGGAGAGTCATGTGTCCTTTGTTCGGGAGATTACAGACGATACGGTCGGCAGCTTGAAAGGAGGGATAGCCCGCGAGGATGTCACGGTCGGGCTTGCTGTTGATCTGCTGTCGAATCTGCAGGCAGGGGGGGATTTCGGTTTTACCGATTTTTCAGACGGCTATCTGACAGAAGGCTATACCCTTTGGACTTCCTATAGTATATTTCCTGAACCCACCTCTCTTGCGTTCAGATATGCTTATGATTTCAAGGATTCGCGAGAAGGATCCGTTCCTGCTCTGCTTCTTTCAGGCGATTATTCAAACGTGAATCCTCTCTACTGGGCGCCGAAAAACTACTGGCTGAACAACTTTATTCTCTCATTTAAAAAGAATCTTTCCAAAGAGGTACTTGGCAGAGGCGCTCCAAGTTATTATACTCTAGAGTATTCACTGGGACATAATTCCGAGGGATATGCGGTGCAGACGGTAAAGGGGGGTATCTTTCTGGAATGGACTCCCCATTTTCTCCTGGCCGCAAATTCAGAGGTGACTTCCTCTAAATCATACCGGTCCCGCGGAGTTGAGGTTTCGCTTATTTACAGGTGGTAGACTTTTTGAGGCAGGTTTACGGATGGAAAATTGGCAGGACATTGTCAAGCTGGTTGTAATGCTCCTCTGCTGGGTGGCTATCGGGGTCTATATCGCCCCCAGGCAGAAGGGGGGCTTCTGCTGAAAGACGAATACCTTCCAGCCAGGTGAGGCGGGAAAAAAATCAGGAGAGAATAAAGACCTGAAAAGAGAAGATCGGTCGGACAGATGTCTTTGACCTGTCTGAAGAAAATTTTTATCGTAACTATTCAGCTGCACTCCATCTTCGCCCATTTCGACCTGCTCGAATAGCACAAGTATGCTACGCACGCCTAAATGAACGAATATGAAGCACATCTGAAAGTTACAGGATGGAGTTTAGGCCATGTTTGCTGCTCCACCTGAAATAGTTACTTTTTATCAAATTGCAATAAAAACCGGGCAGAGATGCCCGGTTATGTCTTTTAAGGGGGTATTTTAATGGTTCAACGTGTTCCAATGACAAAACAAGGGCATGAAAAGCTGCGTGAAGAATTGACGCGACTTGAAAGGGTAGACCGCATAGAGGTTATAAGGGCTATCGAGGTGGCACTCGGGCATGGCGACTTGAAGGAGAACGCAGAGTATCATGCTGCCAAGGAGCGCCAGGGGCATATCGAAGGCAGGATTATGGAGTTGAAGGACAAACTGGGCAGAGCTGAAGTCATTGACTGCACGAACCTCGACTGTGAGCGGGTGATTTTCGGGACCATCGTAACGGTTGTTGATCTGGATACGGACGAGGAAATGAGATACCAGTTGCTTGGGCCTGAAGAGGCGGATGTGAAAAGCGGAAGTATCTCCGTGTTGTCCCCCATGGGGCGGTCGATGATCGGGAAAAACGCTGGAGATGAATTTCAGGTAAAGACGCCGAGAGGTGTCCGGTCAATGGAGATCATGGATATTTCATCGCCATGATGGAAGCCGATGCGTCAATTAACGTTTAAGGATTCCTTCAATAAATATGTCACTGATATGTCTGGCTGTCTCGTCAATTGAATAGTGAGGGTCCGTGGTGAGTATCCACAGGCGTGACATTTCATCCAGGGCGCCGAAAAACGATCTTTTAAAAATCCCAGGCTGGGCGTCCTTCCGGAAGACACCGGATTCCTGCCCCTTGTGAATGATGTACGATATGATGTCCACGTACTCAATGAATTTCGTGTTGCGGTATTCCTTCATGAACTTGTTGCTTTGCCGCAACTCCATCTGCAGCACCTCTGCCAGCTCCTGATTTTTTTCTACCATTTTCAGATGATGCAGGGCAAAAATTGTCAGCATTTTACGCGGGTCTGTCTCTTTTTCGATGGCCTGTTTGACCTGGACGATGATCTTGCTGATCTCTTCCTCAAAAAGGGAGAGCAAGATGTCGTATTTGTTGTTGAAGTAGAGATAAATGGTCCCATCCGCAACCTGCGCCTCTTTCGCGATATCAGAGATCCTTGCATTGAAAAAACCGGTCCGGGCAAAGACCTTTATTGCCGCCTGGATGATTTTGTTGTGCTTGTCCGATGTTCTCATGGTAGCAAATGAGTTGTGCAGAGAGTATGGGTACAATTATCTGAATATAAAAAATGAATGAGGATTCATTCTTTTACAATGTGGTGATTTTTGTGTCAAGGTAAAATATCGTTGTGTTGTGCCGAATTTCTTGTTAACTGTTTGAAATTGTAACCTAAAAAATAAAAAAGTTTAGTAACTGTTCAGCAGCACCCCATCTGCACACGATCAGTCTGGTTCACATAGAACAACTATAGTTCTCCAGCCTGCTTGTGCACATCTGGGGCACTTCTGAACAGTTACAGGAAGGTGTTTAGGCTAAGTTTTTGGCTCCACCTGAATAGTTACAAAGTTTATATGTTTTTCTGAAAGGAGATAATATGAAAGTACTGGTTGTTGGTTCTGGAGGCAGGGAACATTCTCTTGTGTGGAAGCTTACGCAGAGTCCGAAGGTGGATACGATTTTCTGCGCGCCCGGAAATGCCGGAATTGCTCGGATGGCTCAATGTGTTGATATCGGGGCCACGGATATTGACAAACTTGCTGCCTTTGCCAAAGAAGAAAATATCGATCTGACTGTTGTCGGGCCTGAAGATCCGTTGACAAAGGGTATCGTCGATATCTTTACGGCCCAAGGTCTCAGGGCCTTCGGTCCCAGCGGACCTGCTGCTGAAATGGAGGGGAGCAAGGTCTTTACCAAGAATCTTATGAAAAAATATGATATCCCGACCGGATATTACGAGGTTTTTGACTCCAGGGATGAGGCGGTATCCTATATTGAAAAAATGGGCGCCCCTGTGGTTGTCAAGGCAGATGGGCTTGCGGCAGGCAAAGGGGTCTTTGTTGCCGCGACCGTTGACGAGGCGATCAAGGCGGTCGATCTTATTCTGTCCGAGAAGGCCTTTGGCGATGCCGGCGACAGGGTTGTTGTGGAGGAGTTTCTCATCGGTGAAGAGGCATCGTTTCTGGCCTTTACGGATGGAAAAACCGTCCTTCCTCTTCCCACCTCACAGGACCATAAGGCAGTATATGATGGTGACAAAGGACCCAACACCGGCGGCATGGGCGCCTATTCTCCGGCGCCGGTGGTAACTGAAGAACTGCACCGGCAGGCCATGGAAAAGGTGATGCTGCCGACCGTGAGGGCAATGGCAGCGGAAGGGCGTCCGTACAAGGGTGTTCTCTATGCCGGCCTCATGATTGACAAAGGGGTGGCAAAGGTGCTGGAATTCAACTGCCGGTTCGGTGACCCGGAATGTCAACCTCTTCTGATGCGCCTGAAGACCGACCTGGTTGATATCATGGAGGCGGTCGTTGATGAGAGACTCGATGAGATCACGCTTGAGATTGATCCCAGGCCCACGGTGTGCGTTGTTATGGCCTCAGGTGGATATCCGGGCCCTTATGATACGGGCAAGGTTATCAGCGGACTTGAAGACGCGGCGAAATTAAAGGATGTCTTTGTCTATCATGCCGGAACCGCGATGGACGGCGATAAGGTGGTGACCTCCGGCGGCAGGGTGCTCGGTATAACTTCAACCGGAGATACCCTTACCGGCGCTATTGATCAGGCATATAAGGCAGTGAGTTGTATCAGCTGGGACGGCTGTTATTTTAGAAAGGATATCGGCCGGAAGGCCCTGCGCCGAGGAGGCGGCTCCGCCCAGGTGGGTATTGTCATGGGGAGTGATTCAGACCTGCCTGTGATGCAGGCGGGCCTCGACTTTTTAAAGAACATGGGAATCGGTTGTGAGATAACCGTCGCTTCGGCACACCGAACCCCTGACCGTGCAGCGGCCTATGCCTCAACTGCCAAGGAAAGGGGGCTCAAGCTGATTATTGCAGGCGCCGGCATGGCAGCCCATCTGGCAGGTGTCCTTGCCGCGCATACAACGCTGCCGATAATCGGGGTGCCGATTGCGGCCTCTTCGCTCCAGGGTTTTGATGCTCTCCTCTCCACCGTGCAGATGCCGCCCGGGGTGCCTGTTGCCACCATGGGAATCGGCAAGGCAGGGGCAAAGAACGCGGCCATTCTTGCTGTCCAGATCCTCGCTCTGGCTGACGCGGGGCTGGCGGAAAAGCTTGTTCTAATGAAGAAGGAGATGGCGGCCCAGGTTGACGAGAAGGCAAGGAAGGTGGAGCAGCTTTCATAATTACTACTCAGGTCATCCGCTTCATCGTTCTTCGATCAAGGTTTTCGTTTTTTTCAAGCAGAAAGGTATTGAGTGATAACTGCACAAGGTACAGGATCATCCGGTCAGCAGGAAATCCCGCACAAGGCATTGGCGAAGGCGGCAGATATCATCCAACAGGGCGGGGTTGTCGCCTTTCCCACTGAGACCTTTTACGGCCTTGCTGTCGATCCGATGAATCCGACCGCCTTGAAACGCCTTTTTGGGATCAAGAAACGTTCGTACGACAAACCCGTCCTCATCCTGGTTGACGAGGAAAGCAAACTTACCGAGCTTGCCAGTGCGATACCCCACCAGTACCAGGCCCTTATCCGTTCCTTCTGGCCAGGACCCTTGACTCTTATCTTTCCAGGTCTGGCCTTGCTCCCCCCTCTTCTTACCGGCAATACTCCCACCGTTGGGGTAAGGATCTCGTCTCACCCGATAGCCTGTCGGCTTCTGAAAGCTGTCGGCTCCCCCATAACAGCTACCAGCGCAAATATGTCCGGAAAACCGGCTGCCGTGTCTGCTTCAGAGGTGCAGGAACAGCTCGGCAGCAAGGTAGATCTGGTTCTTGACGGCGGTAAGGTCCCTGGCGGCAAGGGGTCAACAATTGTCGGGATTGAAGGGGCCGGACTCAAACTGATCCGCGACGGCGTCATCCCCTATGACCGTATTCTTGCTGCCTGAGGAGTCACAGGCTCTGTCATCCTGAGACAAGTACCGTCTCTCTATGGACCCGGAAGATCCCGGCAATATCGTTCACCAGATCCTGCAATGAATGATACTCGGAACTGTCGATCAGGTCGTTATGGAAGGTCTCTTCCCCATCCTCGTTTTCAGCTACAATAAATCCGCACCGCAGACTCTCCATAAGTTCCGGCTGGTTGTTGTCGAGATAAACAGTGATGTTCCTGATCATGGTGTCCTCCATTTTGGTTGGTTTAAATGTATTCTTTTAACCAGAGGATAACATCCAACCTGGGACAGATGGTGTCCTAGGTGTGAGTTTGTTAAAAAAAATTATGTAACTATTCAGGTGGAACTCAATAATTGTGGACAAAAGGGGGGCGGGAAAGAGATGGCATGGTATTTGAATAACATAGCAACATGAGACAGTGCAATATACCTATCACAAAAGAGTCCGATCTTCTGGCCTTAAAAGCGGGATGACAAAGGAACAAGATGGCAAAAACAGATGAAACATATAGAGAGGCAAGGGATGCTTTCCAAAATACGATTATGACTTACAGGGGGGACCCTGTCGGTACGGTTGCTGCCCGGGACCCCTCCGAGGAACCCCATAACTATGACCAATGCTTTACCCGGGATTTTGTCGTCTCGGCAATGGCATTTCTCATGCTGGGTGAAACCGGCATAGTCAGAAATTTTCTCGAAAAAACCATGCTGCTGCAGAGTCGGGACAAGCAGTTGGACTGTTTCAAACCAAGCAAAGGCCTTATGCCGGCCAGTTTCAAGGTGGAGGCTTACCAGGGGAAAGACTATATTGTCGCTGACTTTGGAGAACATGCCGTGGCCAGGGTTGCCCCTGTAGACTCAGGATTCTGGTGGCTTATTCTTCTCCGTGCATATGTGAAAGCCACAGGAGATCCGGCATTTGCCCGGCAGGAGAATTTTCAGGCGGTCATTCAACTCATTCTTGACCTCTGCCTTACAGCCCGATTTGAAATGTATCCGACTCTGCTGGTGCCTGACGGGTGTTATATGATTGACAGGCGTCTTGGTGTGTACGGGCATCCCATTGACATACAGGTGCTCTATTATACAGCCTTGCGCGCAGCCAGCGAATTGCTGATCAATGATGAAGCAAGCGATATTGCTGCTGCTGTCAATGAGCGTCTTGCGCATCTGAACTTTCATATCCGGGAATATTACTGGCTCGATTTTGAGCGTCTCAATAGAATTTATCGCTATAAAGT
>DAOVSZ010000149.1 GCA_030627725.1 Desulfobulbaceae bacterium | reverse complement strand
TTCCGCCAACCAAGCGGCACTACCAGATCAATGGACACATATATTAGCCTTTGCCGCCTTCGCACGGATATGCGAAAACAGGAAGAGCGTCCTGGTACGGCAAGGACTTTCACGGGAAAAAAACCTCAAACGGTGAGACCTACAATATGTACGGACCGACAGCGGCCCATAAGACATTGCCGATGAATACCCATCTCCTGGTGAGGAACCTTGAGAACGGTAAAGAGATGATTGTCAGGGTCAATGACCGGGGGCCTTTTGTCAAGGGCAGAATCATAGATATGACCCTTGCGGGCGCAAGAAAGATAGGCTTTGTCGACAAGGGGACTGCCAGGGTGAGGATAACCGCGCTTGGCGAGGCCGCAACCTTCAGGCAGGGAAACAGGACTGTTGAACGGTTTGTCGGGCATCCGGATTTTACAAAGGGTGAATTCTTTGTCCAGATCGGGTCCTTTGAGGACAGAGAAAATGCCATCCGGCTCAAAGAAAAGATGAGGGGCCTGGGCAAGGAAGCGCTTATCCTGAGCTATGACCGGGGAGACAGGAAGTTTTACCGGGTCCGGCTTCGCGCCGGCAGCACCCTGTCCGCTGCGGAACACCTGGAAAAAGTGTTGAACGTGTCGGATTTTCCGGATGCCTTTGTTGTAGCTCGATGAACGGTTACCTGACCCCTGACCCCTCAACCTTGAGCCCTGAACCTTGAACAACCCTGACGTATGAAAGAGAAAAAGGAAATCAGAAAGATCGAAGTCCAGCTTCTGCTTGAGGCCATTTACCTGAAATACGGCTACGATTTCAGGATGTACACCAAGACCCACATGAAGCGCAGGATTGAGCACGCCCTTGCCAAGTTCCGGCTCGCCTCACTCTCGGAGATGATCCACCGTGTCCTCCACGATGAAGATTTTTTTGGCGCCTTGTTTCTGGACCTTACCGTCAATGTGACGGAGATGTTCCGGGACCCATTTTTTTATCAGACATTACGAGATACCGTTATTCCTGAATTGAGAAAAATTCCCTTTATCAAGGTCTGGCATGCAGGCTGCGCGACAGGGGAGGAGGTCTACTCCTTTGCCATTGTCCTTAAGGAGGAAGGGTTGTATGACAGGGTCCAGATTTACGCCACAGATCTGAATGAGGTTGTGCTGCAGAAGGCCAAAAAGGGTATCTTTCCGATTAATATCATCAGAGAATATACGGCCAATTATCAGAAGTCCGGCGGCAAGTTTTCCTTTGCCGATTATTATACCGCGAAATATGACTCCGTCATCCTTGACAAGTCGCTTAAAGAGCGGGTCCTTTTTTCTGATCACAACCTTGTGACGGACGGGGTTTTTGGTGAGATGAATATTGTCATCTGCCGGAATGTATTGATTTACTTCAGTAAACCGCTTCAGAGGAGGGTTGTCAGGCTTTTTTCAAACAGCCTTGCTCACGGTGGTTTTCTCTGTCTGGGGACAAAAGAGAGTATCAGGTTCACCGGCCATGACGAGGACTACGAGGTGGTGGCAAACAGGGAAAAGATCTACAGAAAACGTTAGTGAGTTGATCTGCGCGGAGCCCGTTCCAGCGCCTCGCTGACGCGGAGGATCCTGCCGTCAAAGACCGTTTCATTCAGTTTTGAAATGGCCTCATCGGCGGCAGCTTCATCCATTTCGACAAAGCCGAACCCGCGGGGTTTGCTGGTATAGCGGTCTGCGATCAGTTTGACCGAATTCACTCTGCCGAGGCTCTCAAACAGGCCCCGGACATCATCCAGGCTGGACTTATAAGGTATGTTTCCTACGTAGATGGTCTTCATTTTTTCCCTCCATTTAAAATGAAAATTGACAACCTCGTAAAAAGTCGAAATCGCTGAATTCGTCTTCAATGATTTCAATCACGGGCACAAGGCCCTCCGCTTGCAGCGGGATTGTTCGACTAGGCGTTTCAAAATACGAAACGCAAGTCTTACGAACAAGATAGAAACGGTTAACGCGTCGGTCTCGTGCTTTTTACGAGACCGACAAAATTATTTCCGTAATAAAATTACCTGTCGAGTTGAAAAGAGCGTGATTGTTGTTACAGCCTGAAATTTCCAGAGTTGTATGGAGAGATGGAGCCTCAGGTCGCAACAATAACGATTTTTCGATATCTTATAAGTTTATTCTAGGGAAAAGAAAAAGAGAAATCCAGTTGTTTTTTAAGTTTTTTGCGAGGAGTGGCGGAAAGAATTGAAAAAGGGTAAAGATTTCAATCGTGTTTTCCGAAATGTTGACACAAGGATCCATCTTTGTGAGGAATGCGGATTGTAACTATTCAGGTGGAGCAACAAACGTGGCCTAAACTCCATTCCGTAACTGTTCAGCAGTGCTTCAGATGTGCACAAGCAGGCTGACGAGCTATAGTTAGCTATGCGAGAAGGCCTGATCGTGTGCAGATGGAGTGCTGCTGAATAGTTACTGCGGATTAAGACCTGATTAAGAAAACCATCATATATTATAATATATTGTAAATTAAGGATAAATTAGGTATTCTCAATAATAGTACTATAGAGAGTTGATGGTATTATCTGAAAGTCAGGGAAGGTCATGAGTGAAGTAATCTATTTCGGGAAAAAAGCACGGACCGGAGAGCTTTTGGTCCAGGCCGGAAAACTTCATCCAAATCAGCTGGAACGAGCGCTGACGCATCAAACGACTGTGCCGCACCGTCTTGGAGATATTCTCATAACACTGGGGTTTGTCAGTGAAGAGGACCTGATGGAAGTGCTGGCCAAGCAGCTTTCGGTCGAGGTCTTCAAGCCATCGGTTGACGATGAATTTGTCGAGGTTGATGTTTCCCAGCTTTTTCACAGAGAACACCCGTTCGCCCTGGTAAGAAGGGGAGACGATGACCATATCCTTGTGGTCAGTGATCCCCTGGACAGTGATATTCTCTCTGCCGCTGAAGTCATGAATTTCCCTCCCTTTGATCTGCAGTTGACCCTTGAATCAAGCATCAAGAAGATAGCCAATGAGCATTACGGGCTTGTCCTGCAGAGTCTGACCGAAGAAGAACTCCTTGTTGATGAGTCCGATATCGACAAATTGAAAGACATGGCCTCGGAGGCGCCGGTCATACGGTATGTTAACAGTCTGATCGACACCGCGGTCACCCGGCGGGCGAGTGATATCCACATGGAACCCTTTGAAGAAGGGCTCCTTATCCGGTTCAGGATTGACGGTATTTTGCACGATTTTGAAACGCCGCCTCTGGCCATGCAGTCGGCGATTATTTCCAGGACAAAGCTTCTGGCGTCTCTTGATATCGCTGAACGACGTCTTCCCCAGGACGGGAAGATCTTTATGCGGGTTTCAGGCAAGGAGGTTGACTTACGTGTCTCGACCATGCCGACAGTGTACGGCGAGGGTGTCGTCATCCGTATCCTTGAAAAGGCAAATATCATCCTCGAGATGGCCAGTCTCGGGATGGACCCTGAACTGGAGAAGAAATTCAAGAAGATGATCACTGTGCCGGACGGCATTATTCTGGTCACCGGCCCCACCGGCAGCGGGAAGACGACATCTCTTTACTGCGCCCTCAATCATATCAACACCGGCAACAACAAGATCATTACGATCGAAGACCCGGTTGAGTACCAGCTGCACGGCATCAACCAGATCCAGGTGAGGCCGGAGATTGATCTGACCTTTGCCAAGGGGCTCCGTTCGATCGTGCGGCAGGACCCGGACGTGATTATGGTGGGCGAGATACGTGATCTGGAAACGGCGGAGATTGCGGTCCAGTCCTCTCTGACCGGGCATCTTGTCTTTTCCACCCTGCATACGAATGATGCAATTTCCGCCGTGATCCGCTTGATTGATCTGGGGGTTGAGAGGTTCCTGATCGTCTCTTCCCTGCGGGCGATCTTGGCGCAGCGGCTTGTCAGGTGTATCTGTCCGCACTGTAGAGAATCTTGCGGCAAGGCGTCGGAGCGCGGCTATGTCTCGGTTGAAAAAGATTTTGATATTTACGAAGGAAAAGGATGCCAGCACTGTTCGAAAACAGGATATACGGGCCGGGTGGGGTTGTATGAATTCCTGATCATGGATGAAGCGTTCAGCAGAGGCGTCAGCCAGGGCCTTGATCTTGTCGACCTGAAGAAGATAGCCGAAGAGGCAGGGTTTAAAACGCTTTTTGTCGACGGGATGGAAAAGGTGCGAAACGGCGCCACAACATTTTCCGAGATCGTAAGGGTCAGCAGGGGGATGGAAGATGGGGCTTTATAAATATACGGCTCTTGAGATCGATAATACCCAGAAAAGCGGCGTCATGGAGGGGGGCGACCGGACAATGGTGGCAAAGCGCCTCATGCAGCAGGGGCTGCGGCCGATTGAGATCCGTGATCATGCTGAAGGCGGGTGGTCGTTTGATTTTTCGCTGGCCAGGTTTCGGAAGAACAAGATCACCAAGGCTGATATCGATTTCTTTACCAAACAGGTTTCCCTTTTGCTCGAGGCAGGGCTTTCTCTGGACGCTGCCCTTCGGATCATGCGGGAGCAGACCAATAAGCCTGCCTTTAAAGAGTTTACCGGTCAGCTCGAACAGAAGCTGAAAGAGGGCAAATCATTTTCCGAGGCATTGGCGGACTATCCGTATTTTTCCTCCATGTATGTGAGTGTCGTCAAGGCGGGAGAGGAAGGAGGCATCCTTCCTGAGATGCTCATGAAGATGTCCGAATACCAGGCAAGTTTCCAGGAACTCAGGCAGTATGTGATATCAGCCTCGATCTATCCGCTCTTTCTTCTTTTTGTCGGCCTTCTTGCCATGATGATGCTGGTCCTGTTCATCCTGCCGCGGTTTGAGGTCCTCTTTGAGGGAATGGGGCAGCAGCTGCCGATGAACGTCAAGTTCATGATGAATACGGCAAAGTTTGTCAAGGAGCATGTCTTTATTGCTTTTGCGCTGCTTCTGACGCCGCCTGTTGCTGTTGTCTCTTATTTCCGGTCTCCCCAGGGAAGGATCACGTATGACCGGCTGGTAATAAAGGTGCCGGTGCTGTCCGGCTTTATCCGCGATCTGCAGACAACAAGGATCTTCAGGACGATCGAGGTGCTGGTGGAAAACGGAGTGCATCTGGCAATCGCTCTTAAGATCGGCAGCGGTGTTGCAACCAACATGGAATATCAGCGTTCTTTGAACAGGGCAACCGAGGCGTTGAAAGAGGGCCGTCAGGTCGGCAAGAAGTTGCGGGAGGAAGGACTTCTGCCCGATCTGGCTGCGGACCTTCTCTCCATTGGCGAGGAGTCGGGCCGTGTAGGTCAGGTGTGCGGGCAGATCGCCGATCACTACGAGCATGAACTCCGGGCCCGGATTAAACGTATTATCGCGCTCATCGAGCCTCTTTTTATTCTGCTTATCGCTGTTGTTGCGGGATATGTAGTCATCTCGATGCTGACCGTGATTCTGAGTATCAATGAGATAGCGGGGTAGTTTCGACGCTTTTATGCCGCTTATGAAAAATAAGCTTTCAATTTTAGAATTCGTGCAGGCAGCCCACCGGACCCAAAAGGGGTTCTCGCTGCTTGAGATGCTGACTGTTCTGTTGCTTTTCGCCATCATTACGGCGGTTGCGGCGCCGTCTACGGGGCGATTTCTTTCATCGCTTCAGTTTCGGCAGAAGGCCCAGGAGGTCGTTTCGGTCCTGCGATATGCGAGGCTGATGTCGGTAACGCAGGGCGAAAATGTTTACGTAGTTATGAACGACGAAGGCGCGACAGGCTTTACGCTCTCCGGAGGTGTTGAAAAGGTGTATGAGTTCGACCTGGAAGAGGATGATGCTGTCAGCATAGAGCCGGAAGAGATCGTTTTTTTTCCTGAGGGTCAGGTCACCCCGGCCCACGTGACATTTACCGGCGGGAACCGTGTTCTGAGGGTAAGTATGGACCCATTGACCGCACTGCCGATTATAGAATAATTATGCTGCCGCACAAGACGCAGAACGGGTTCACCTTGTTTGAACTGCTGGTGTCAGTCGTTCTCCTCGGCATGGTCTCGGTGATGATCTATTCCGTGCTCAATGTCGGGATCAAGTTTTCGGACCAGGGCGAGAAGAGGATCCTTGCTATAGCGCGCGAACAGGGTCTGCTTTCTCTCGTGCATCGTCAGATCAAGAGCGCCCTGTATGACAAGGGAAAGAAGGGAGTCATTCTTTCAGCTGATGACACCACCTTGCGGGTCGTGACCATGGCGCCGCTGATATACAGGTCAGCCGGGATTGTGCTTGCGGTCTATCGGTTTGTCGAGGGTGAAGGGGTGGTGTATTATCAGGAGAAGAGGGATTATTATAATATCGATTATGATGAGGACTATACGCCGGACATAGAAGACATGGCCATTCTGCTTAACGATGTTACCTCGTTCTCAGCCTCTGTTGAAGAGGAATCAGGCGTGGTAACGGTTCTGTTCGGCGACAAGGAGTATGAGTTTTCTCCCAGATGCGGGATAGATCTGAGTTATTAGGCGCTCTGCGTCGGCATAGAACGAAAAAGTTGTTTATCTCGGATTATATCTATTGAAATCAAATAGTTATGCTGGTAACTCGTAACCCCTAACTCGAAACGCGCAAAGAAAACGTTATGCAGTATCATGTCTGCCCTACGGCTCAACGTCGAGACAAACAGTCCGGCTTTACTTTAATAGAGGTCCTGCTTGCCGTGCTGATCATGAGCATGGCGTATGTCACTATTTTGCAAAATTTTTCTGTATCAATGCGGAATATCTTCCGATTAGACGAGAAAAGGACGAGCATGTTCGAAAATCACCTTGCGTTTGAACAGGTATTA
>DAOVSZ010000017.1 GCA_030627725.1 Desulfobulbaceae bacterium | reverse complement strand
GATACCCCTCGTTAGAGACCCTTTCCACTGACTCCTTGACCGAATCCAATAATCTCTGCGCAAAGTTAGGCTCTAAGCTTAAAAAACCGCCCTGTTCACTCTGCTGGACTGACTCACGGACAAAATCCTCTATCTGTGTGGACAGGGTCAAGACGGAGATATTGCCTTCATCATCCACAAAGGAACTGACAATTGACCTGGACAGTTTCTGCCGGACATACTCGGTCAGGACATCGGTGTCCTTGACCTTGGGAGCGTAATCGGCAAGCGTTTCGCAGATAGTCAGCATATCTCGGATGGAAACTCTTTCACGCAGAAGGTTCTGAAGCACCTTCTGAACACCGCCGAGTATCATAAGTTCCGGGACCAGTTCTTCTACAACTTTAGGATGTGTTTTCGCCAGATTGTCAAGCAGTTTCTGGGCATCCTGACGCCCAAGAAGCTCATCGCCATGGGTCCGGAGCACTTCGGTCAGATGGGTTGCCACCACGGTCGAGGGATCGACAACCGTGTAGCCGGCCAGCTGGGCCTCGTCCCTCTTGTCCTCCTGAATCCAGACGGCAGGGAGTTTAAATGCCGGTTCCACGGTTGGGACCCCCTCAATCTCCCGTTTCGCAGCCCCGGAATCCATGGCCAGGAGATACCCCATCATCAACTCGCCCCGCGTAATCTCAACTCCCTTAAGCAGGAGGGCATATTCGTCAGGTTTGAGCTGCAGGTTGTCTCTGACATGCATCGAAGGAATGATAAGCCCCATGTCCATGGCAAACTGCCGGCGGATACCACGGATCCGTTCAAGCAGATCTCCCTCCTGGCTCTCGTCAACGAGCGGAATAAGACCGTAACCGACCTCAAGCTCCAGAGTGTCAAGCGGCAGGAGATTTTCAACCGTTTCAGGTGATCCCGGCAGGGCTTCTTCCTCTCTTTCCTCTTCCTCTTCCACCTCTTTCTGCTCAAGGGCCTGCTTTTGAAAAGCCAGATACGCAACTCCTCCCATGACCGTACCAAGGAAAAGAAAGGCCACATGCGGCAACCCCGGGATCAGACCAAAGAGAAGGATAATGCCTGAAGCCACCGCAAGCGCCTGCGGCTGCTGGGTAAACTGCTTGGAAAACTCTTTTCCCATACTGGCGTCGGACGCGGCCCGGCTGACGATAATACCGGCTGAGGTGGAGATAACCAGCGCCGGTATCTGGGAAACCAGACCGTCACCAATCGTGAGCAGGGTATAGGTCTCAAGCGCCTGGAAAATGTCCATCCCCTGCAGGAACGCCCCTATGCACAGTCCACCGATGATATTGATCACCATGATCACGATACTGGCAATCGCCTCACCGCGAACAAACTTGCTGGCGCCATCCATGGCGCCGTAGAATTCCGACTGCATGGCAATCTCTTTTCTTCTTTTCTTGGCCTCAGCCTCATCTATCAGGCCGGCATTCAAGTCCGCGTCAATGGCCATCTGTTTACCCGGCATCGCATCAAGGGTAAATCGAGCGGCCACCTCAGCGATCCTGCCGGAACCTTTGGTGATGACGATAAAATTGATCAGGACCATGATCAGAAAGATGATCAGGCCAACGGCAAAACTCCCGCCCACGACAAAAGTACCGAATGACTGGATAACCTGCCCGACGGCGCCCGGGCCTTCATGACCATGCAGGAGAATCAAACGGGTCGAGGCGATATTAAGCGACAGCCGGTACAGGGTTGTGACCAGAAGAAGCGAAGGGAATGACGAAAAATCAAGCGGGTTTGTGTTATACATCGCCATCAGGAGAATAACAAGACCCATGGTAATGCCGAGCGACAGAAGAAGATCAAGGATAAAGGTAGGCAGCGGGATGATCATGACCATGAGAATGGACACGACCCCGACAGCCACAACCAGGCTTGAAACGTCTAACTTGATATTTCCGAACCCAGACAGGGTTTCCGTTTTCTCAGCCATAATGTATCAACTTTTCACTTTTAATTATGCACTCACTTAATTACGCTGCCTTTCTTTTCTGACTGTACACATATGCCAGCACCTCGGCCACTGCCTGATAGAGATTCTCAGGCACTGTTTCACCAACTTCCACTGTTTTATACAGCGCCTGGGCCAGAGGCTTATCTTCAACCAGAGGAACGTTATGTTCCATAGCGATCTCCCGGATACGCTGGGCAATGACCCCGGCGCCCTTTGCCACAATTGTCGGGGACGTCATGGATGCACTGTCATACTTCAGGGCAATAGACAACCGGGTCGGGTTGGTGATGACGACATCGGCAGACGGAACTTCTTCCATCATTCTCCTTCTTGCCATCTCCATCTGAATTGCCCGGATACGTCCCTTGACCTGCGGATCACCCTCTGTCTGCTTGGCCTCTTCCTTGACCTCCTGCTTGGTCATCTTCATCTTCTTCATGAACTGCCACTTCTGAAAGACGTAATCAAAGGCCGCGAGGATGACGATAACAAGCACCGATTTTAAAAAAATCCAGAACGAAACCCTGCCAATAAAGGTCATGATCTGCCCTGGGGACTGGTCCATAAGCGGAGGAATCTCCGGCAGGACATCAAGGACTTCAGAATAGGCGACATAAGCGATAATCATGACCTTCGCGATCGACTTGACCGTATTGGCCAACGTCTGCATGGAGAACATTCTTGCCACACCCTGAATAGGGTCGATTTTTGACAGTTTCGGAGCCAGTTTCTCGGTTGAAAACAGAACGCCGACCTGGGCATAGTTGGCAAGAAGCGCAACAAGAATAACCACCGCCATCACAGGCCCGGTCAGTTTCATAGAAAAAAACATCCCTTCCCGGACCATCATGACCATGTTGTCGGGAATGATCTCAACCGTATGCAGGTTCCCCAGATAATGCCTCAGCAGGGCGGAGAAATTTTCCACCATGTAGCCGCTCAAGGCATAAATCGTTATCAGGGCCGCCAGAAGCACGGCAGCAGAAGGCACTTCCATGCTTTTTGCGACATCACCCTTCTTTCTGGCCTCTGCAAGACGCCTGCTGGTAGGTTCTTCGGTTTTTTCCTGGCCACTGGATTCTTCAGCCATCTTATCCTCCGAAACCGATTACAAATGAAAGAAACAACGTTAAAAAAAACTCTATCCGTAAGCGTTTACCAGTGCTGCAGATGTGCGTGATCAGGACGACCAGCCATAGCCCCCCTATGCTGGTTGGCCTGAGCGCGTGCAGATGTAGTGCTGGTGAGCGCTTACTTATCCTCCCATGCCCATTGCCAAGCGTACTAATGAGCGGTTGAGCATGTCGAAGTTACTTGCCATCAACGGCAGAAAATACGAAAGGGACAATCCGATAAAGATAAATCCCAAACCGATATTCATCGGCATCGCAACGATCATCACAGGAATTTGCGGCACGGTCTTGGCCAGAATCCCCATGGCAACATGTGAAAAGAAAAGCGCCGCCCCGGCAGGCGCCATCACCTTGACGCCCAGAACAAACATATGAGTCACACCCTGCAGTATGCCTTCAAACGTGGCCTCGGTGAGGTGCAGCGACCCGGGCCGGACCCAGGCAAAGCTTTCGCTCATGACCCGGAGGAAGATATGATGCCCGTCCAGGCTTAAAAATATTAAGGTCGCGATAAGATTCCAGAAGACACCGACCAGAGACGTCTGGGTCCCGAACTGCGGGTCCATTGCCGCCGCCATCCCCATGCCCATGGAGATGCTGACATATTGACCGGCAAGCTGGACTGCGGCGAAGATAAAACGGGCGAACAGCGCCAGGATGCCGGCGAAAGCAACTTCCGACAGGACAAAAATCCCATAGCCCAGCGTCGAGGTCGGCATCGCATCCACCGAGACATCCACCACCGGCGCCAGGATAAAGGCGATCGTCAGGGTAACGAGAATCTTCACCTGCACCGGAACTGCCCGGGAGCCGAAGACCGGCATCAGAAAAATCAACGGTCCGACCCTTGTCATGACAACAAGCAGTACCAAGAGCTGCTGCAGGGTCCAATTGAGTAATTCCGTTTCTACCATGACAGTCTCGTAATCTTTCAGTAACTATTCAGCGTATCAGATCCGGAATGCTGGTAATAAGATCATTCGTATAGTCGGTAATTTTTATCATCATCCAGGATGCAAAAAACAAGAGCGACAACATGACGGCGACAATCTTCGGGACAAAGGTGAGCGTCATCTCTTGAATCTGTGTTGTTGCCTGAAAAAGCGCGATCATAAGCCCCACAGCGAGTCCTACTATAAGGAGCGGCGCGGACAGGAGCAGTGTAAGGGTCACTGCCCTTTCCGCAAGGGTCACAACTTCAAGAGAGGTCATAGTCGTCAAACTCCGAAACTTTTAATCAGCGAGCCGACAATCAGATTCCAGCCATCGACCAGGACGAAAAGAAGCAGCTTGAACGGCAGCGAGATCATGATCGGGGGCAGCATCATCATGCCCATGGACAGAAGAACACTGGCAACAACCATATCAATCACCAGAAAAGGAAGAAAAAGGACAAACCCGATCTGGAAGGCGGTTTTGAGTTCACTGATCATAAAGGCAGGAATCAGAACAACGGTAGAGACCTCCTCCTTGTCCTGCGGCTTGGGCTTGCCGGAGATGGAGAGGAAAAGCTCCAGGTCCTTTTCCCTGGTCTGCTTGAACATGAACTTCCTGAGAGGCTGGATCGCCCCTTCAAAGGCCTCTTCCACAGAGATCTCTTCTGCAAGATACGGCTGGATCGCGATCTTATTCATCTGCGAGAAGACCGGCATCATAATAAACAGGGTCAGAAAGAGCGAGAGCCCGACAAGCACCTGGTTCGGAGGCATCTGCTGCGTGCCCATGGCATGCTTTAAAAAGGAAAACGTCACAACAAGCCGGGTAAAACAGGTCATCATCAGCAGAATGGCCGGCGCCATGGAAAGGACCGTAAAAAGCAGCAGGATTTCGACCAGAGTAGAGACCTGCTGCGGGCTGCTTGCCTCACCGAGGCCAATCTGCAAAGTCGGCAGGGTCACAGCACTTATTTCAACAGGAAACAGGCAGAGAAGAACAGACGCCACAGCCGGAATAAAAAAGAAGCAGGGCCGCGGTAAAGACGTTGCCTTTTTGAATATGGTGCGTACCGCGCATTGTCGGTCCGAAGTAACACACATCATGACCACGTCCTCAATCCTTATTTTTGACTGCCTTGACAGCCTTGTTCAAAAGGGTTGTAAACGACTGGGAAAGGGGAGCCTCGCCGCGCTCGTTGCCGACGCGAGCAATCTCCTGCAGATTTTCAGTCGGTTCCAGTCGGGTCAGAAGGTTGATGCTCTCATCAGTGACACCGACCGCGACAAATTCGTCGGCAAGCTGCAGAACAGCGACATATTTCTTCGGGGCAATCATCCGGGTATCCATCACCCTGATCAGCGAACTATTGCTGATCCCGGTCTTTCCCATGCCTACTTTTTTGAACATATAAACGACCAGAAACATAAGCCCGACAACAATCCCCAGGGAGCCGGCAACCTTGGCGATCGCTGAAAAAAGGGTCAGCATCTCGCTTTTGTCTCCATCTGTCCCCTGAAGTTTATCCACTGTCGGGATATCCGCTGTCCGGGCCACCTCAACCGGCGCCTCTTCCAACCCCGAGCAACCGCCGGACTGCGGCAACAGGAAGGTCATCGCACACAGGACGAGGACGGTACAAAGGAATGTCATGCGTTTTTGCTTCATTATGCGATACTCTTAACCCTGTCAGCCTGGCTGATAATTTCCGTGATCCGTACTCCGAACCGGTCGTTCACCACAATGACCTCGCCCTTGCCGAGCAGCTTATTGTTGACATAAATCTCAACCGTGTCCGCCGCAGCCTTTTCAAGCTCAACAACAGAGCCTTGCGTCAATTGCAGCAAGTTATTGATAATCATGTGGGTACGGCCCAGCTCAACCTTTACCTCAAGGGGGATATCCAGCAGAAAGTCAAGATTCTGGCTCCCTGCCGCACTGACAGTGCCGTCCTCAAGGTCCTCAAAACTGGCAGCCTGCGCTCCGCCGCCATCATCGCCGAGCGCCGAAGCCCAGTCATCGCCTGCCACATCAGCATCACCACCGGCCACATCAGCATCGCCAGCCCCATCATCCGCCGCCTGTTCTTCCAGGGCCTCGCCCCAGGCATCATCCAATGATTCGTCAGCCATATCCGTATCTCCCTCAAATAGCTAATCTCTTTCTTGATCAAGCACCTTTCGTTTTATAAAAAATGCCTTGTTCCCTCTGTGAATACCGGGAGTCCCCATGTATTTCCGCACCCCGCAGACAAAGCCCGGCAATTCATCGTCTTTGCGCTTGTCGAGCTTGATGATATCTCCTACATCCAGATCCATAATATCACCGGCAAGAACGTCGGCACTGCCAAGTTCTACACGAAATTCACCAGGGACATTCTTGATATTTTCTTCCAAAATCTTCTGGAGTTGAATATCTTCTTCACTCTTTTCCCTCTGGAAGGTTGTCATAAGCTTCTTTTTCACCGATTCCAGGTTGGTGATGGGAATGCATGTTGTAATACTGCCGACCGCGCGGTCCATGTCCACTTCATAACGATTGATGATGACCACATCTTCCGGCTGACAGATCTTGGCAAACTGAGGGTTGATTTCACTTCTGACATACTGGACCTTCACCGGATGCAGCGAATACCATGCCTTTTCCAGGTCATTCAGCAACAGATTGATGACCCTTCTGATAAGCCGTTGTTCAATGGCGGTAAAATCACGTCCCTCAATCCTGACGTTCCGGGCGCCGCTGCCGCCCAGGAATGTTTCCACCAGGGCAAAGACAAGTCGTGGTTCGAGGACGATAAGGGCATGGCCCCGGAAGGGATCCATCTTGAATATCTGCAGACTGCTGGGAACCGGAAGTGTCCTGACAAAGGCGCCAAATCGTTCAAGTTCCAGCGGAACAGCGGTGATATCGAGGATACGGCGAAGGGCGTTTGCTATCGAGATCCTGATAGCCCGGAGAAAGGCATCATTGATAACTTCCATGGCAGGCATCTTGATCTGGACGATCCGCTCCTGCCGTGTAAAATCGTACGCAGTATACCCTAGGGCCTCTTCCTCAAGCGGTTCTTCCGGTTCTTCTATCTCCCCACCGGAAATTCCTTTTAATAGGGCATCTACCTCGTCCTGACTCAGAATCTGTTCCATAAACACCCAGCCGGCTCATGCCGACCGCCCCTTATTGCACTACAAATTCAGTAAAATAAATAGCCTTTACCCGGTCCGGCTTAGTAGCCTGATTAAATCGCTCAAGCAATTCGTCCCGGATCTGCACCTTTCCCTCAGGCGTCATGACCTCATCAAAGGTCAAGCTGGTCAACATAACAATAACAAGGTCCCTGAGCTTCGCTCTTGCCTTGTCCACCCTTTCCAGAGACTCAATGGTCTCAAGTTCCAGGCCGATCTTCAGCTTCAGGTACCGTTTCCCCTTGGGGTCCGACAGGTTTACCACAAAAGGTTCAAGCATCAGCATCTCACCGACAATATCCTGCGGTATCTCTGGAACGATCTCTTCAGCGCCTTCTTCCGCGGGCTTCGGAGCCAGAAATTTCGTATAGGCGAAAAAACCGCCGCCGCCAAGCAATACTATAACCACTCCGAGAATGATAAACAGAAGCATCTTGGACTTTTTTTTCGGTTCCTCAACCCCTTCTGCGCCCTCAGCACCCTTGGCATCCGGTTCGTCAGCCATAATTCGTTTCTCCTACCGTAAGAACTGATTTGCTTAATGGCCCGATCGAGCCACAATTTCTACGTACTATACTTTTTCAACACTATACTGAAAAGGCAAGTATTATGCCAGGACAGAAACATAAGACTCAATATACACGTAACCGTTTAATTTTTCTATAGTTATTCAGCAAAACCGGCAGATCAACCTGCCGGCATATTGACTCGCCCCACCCCCAGGAAGTCATATTTTTGACCCAGCAGGACAGAACCGTCAAAAAAAGCACGGAAAGCAGCCTTCCAAAGGGAATCGACTACAGACAACGGAAGATATACAAATCCCCTCATCTATGGTATAAAAGCCCCTCAAATCGAGATCAATCGCATTAAAATATAGAGAGTCAAAAGGAGTATTTTATGGGCAAGACCGTTACTGAAAAACTTATTGCAACGCACCTTATTGAAGGCGAGATGATACAGGGCCGGGAGATCGGCATCCGTATCGACCAGACCCTGACCCAGGATGCCACCGGCACCATGGCCTACCTTGAATTCGAGGCCATCGGCATCCCGAGGGTCCAGACAGAACTCTCAGTCTGCTACGTTGACCACAACCTGATCCAGTCAGACTTCAAAAACGCGGACGACCATCGCTTCCTGCAGTCTGTTGCCAGAAAATTCGGCCTCTATTTCTCACCTCCGGGTAACGGAATCTCGCACCAGATCCATCTGGAACGGTTCGGACTGCCCGGAAAAACACTGCTTGGTTCCGACAGCCATACGCCGACCGGGGGCGGGCTTGGGATGCTTGCTATCGGCGCCGGCGGCCTTGACGTGGCCATGGCCATGGCAGGCAGACCTTTTTATCTTGTAATGCCGAAAATCTATGGCGTCAAGCTGACCGGCAAACTCTCCCCCTGGGTTTCAGCAAGAGACGTGCTTCTTGAGCTCTTGAGGCAGCTTTCGGTAAAGGGAGGGGTCGGCTATATCATGGAATATTTCGGTCCGGGGGTCGCCGAACTTACAGTTACCGACCGCGCCTCCATCACCAACTTCGGCGCTGAACTCGGTGCCACCACCTCTGTCTTTCCTTCGGACGAAAATACCCGAATCTTCCTGGAAAGCCAGGACCGTGCTGAAATGTGGAAGGAACTGACAGCAGACGAAGATGCCCAATACGACGAGATCATCGAGATCGATATGTCCACCCTGGAACCGCTTATCGCCTGCCCGTCCTCACCTGATAATGTCGTACCTGTCCGGGAGGTTGCAGGAAAACCGGTCTCTCAGGTGCTGGTAGGTTCCTGCTCCAATTCGTCCCTGCGCGACCTGATGGTGGCCTCACGGACCCTCTCTGACAAAGAGGTCCATTACGATGTCAGCTTCGAGATCAACCCCGGCAGCCGGCAGGTCCTTGAAAACCTGATTGACCAGGGTGAGATGATGAGCCTTGTCAGGGCCGGCGCCCGGATCCATCAGCCCGGCTGCCTCGGCTGTATCGGCATGGGACAGGCGCCTTCGACCGGCACCATCTCTCTTCGGACCTTTCCCAGGAATTTTCCCGGACGCAGCGGCACCAAAGATGACCAAGTCTACCTCTGCAGCCCCGAGGTTGCTGTTGCAACAGCGATCACCGGCAAAATTACCGACCCCCGTGATCTCGGAGAGTATCCGAGCATCTCGCTTCCGCGGAAATACCTCCCGGGCGATCATCGCATCGAACCGCCGCGGCCGGAGGAAGAAAAAACAGAGATCATCCGGGGACCGAATATCGCGCCCTTTCCTGCCTTTGAAGCAATCCCGGAATCCTGGAAGGGAACCGTTCTCTTGAAGGTCGGAGACAACATCACGACCGACCATATCATGCCGGCCGGGGCCCATATCCTGCCGCTCAGGAGCAATATCCCGGCAATCAGCGAATTTGTCTTCAACTCCGTGGACGAAAACTTTACCAACAGGGTCAAAGAGGCTGACAGCGCCATGATAGTGGGCGGCGAAAACTACGGACAGGGCTCTTCCCGCGAGCACGCAGCGCTTGCACCGAGATATCTCGGGGTCCGCGTCAAACTGGTCAAGAGTTTTGCCCGAATCCACAAGGCAAACCTGATTAACTTCGGCATCCTTCCTCTCACCTTTGTCGATCCTGCTGATTATGATCTGATTGAAGAAGCCGCGAGAGCTGAGATACCTGACCTGCGCAAGATCATTGCCGAGGGAGGTGAAACACTCTCTGTGATCATAAACGGAAAATCAATGCAGGCCAGACTCGAGGTCTCGGCACGGCACAGAGAGATTCTTCTTGCCGGCAGTCTGTTAAACTGGGCCCAAGGAAACTGATCACGGGTCGAAGGTTCAACTTCTTGTGCTTTGAATAAAACTTATTAAGCAGATAAGACCAAAAGTACAAAAATTTGTATCCTTTTCCTCTTGAGATTTCTGATTGTTCTTTCAGCTGCCGGTTTCCGAGGATATGCTCTCCGGAAACCGGCATTTTCACGCGTACAATTTTTTTAACCTGAAAACATGCTGAAATTACTTAACAAAACAAAAGGAGCTGAAACTACCCAAACCCAGGGGTATAAAAAATTGTACTTATTTATACGCAAAAAAAATGGCTTTTCTTCTCTATCATCCCGACACAACTGAGATTATCTGTTTTTCTGCTTCTCCGGCATACTCTTTGCATATTCTTAGGAAATAAGAAAAAACTCTTATCTCCTTTCTTTCTAAAATGAAAGCCGACTTTCCCCAAAAGTCGGCTTTCGTGATTTAGTAAGCGTTCACCAGCACCTCATCTTCGTCCGTTTCGGAGTCTACGCTTACCTGGCCTTCTCACATAGAGGGGCTATAGTTCAAAGGCCCAAACGAACAAATCTAAGGCACTGGTAAACGCTTACAGGACGGGGTTTCCCGTAAATCTGTACCCACGGTGAACGGTTACGTGATTTAGAAACACTTTTTCCCAGATGAAGATCGACTCCACTGCCGTTGCCCTCACTCGCTGTTCCACCTATGACCTCCATAATGTCCGCCGGGCCGTTACCGACCTTTTTGATGCCCTTTCCTTTTCGGTCGCTCCAGGCACAAAGATCCTCTTAAAACCAAACCTTGTCTCTGCCATGGGACACGACGGTCTTGCCTGCACCCATGCCCATGTGATTGCGGCAGCAGCCCAATGGTTTCTTGATCATGACGCACATGTGACGGTTGGAGATTCGCCTGCGTTCGGAAACGCTCGACAAGTTATGACCAGATTCGGCATTAAAGAGGCGCTGAAAGGGATGGATGTCACACTTGACAACATGACTGAAACCAGAAAGATCACCCTTGCAAACGGGGTATCGGCAAAAATCGCCGTAGCGGCCCTTGATTGCGACCTTCTCATCAACCTCCCGAAGGCAAAGGCACACAGCCAGATGCTGGTCACCCTCGGGGTCAAGAATCTTTTCGGCGTTGTGACAGGATGGCAAAAACCATGGTTCCACGTCCGACACGGCGGAACCTGCAGCTGCTTTGCAGCCATCCTTGCAGATCTTCTGCATATTTTGCCGGATGGCATTACGCTCATAGACGCCATCACCGCAATGCATAAGACCGGCCCGGTTGCAGGAAGCCCTTACCCCTTGGGACTGCTTGCCGCTGCAACCAATCCGGTGGCATTGGACACAGCGCTCCTCGACATTCTGAAGATAGATCCGGCGCAAAGTCCTCTCTGGCAGGAGTGCTTGAAAAGAAAACTGATCGGGACCTCTCTTGGCGCCATCTCATGGCCCGGACTGCTCTCAAAGAACCTCCAGGTGGATGATTTCATTGTCCCTGAAGTATTAAAACCAATAAATTTTCATCCCGTACAGATCATCAAAGGCAGCTTGAAAAGACTTCTCTCCAAGTGTTAACGCATTGACAGATTACAGCAACCGAGGGTACAGTAACTTCTACTTTTAATATCAATGGAGTCATATCTATGTATACCCTCAAAGGAAAAGTCGCCTTGATCACCGGAAGTTCCCGAGGGATCGGCAAGGCCATTGCGCTCAAGTTTGCCGAGAACGGCATCAATATGGTCGTGAACTACATCCGGCACCGGCAGGAGGCGGAGAAAACCGCACAGCAGATTGAAGAGAAAGGCGCCCATTGCATTGTGGTCAAGGCAAACGTGGCCAAGGATGACGATGTTCGCGCCATGTTCGAGAATATCCGGAAGGAATATGGGCGGTTTGATTTTCTGGTCTCTAATGCCGCCTCAGGTGTTTTGAAGCCGGCCATGGAACTTTCCAGCCGTCACTGGAACTGGGCCATGGATATTAATGCCAGGGCGCTTTTGACCTTGGCCCAGCAGGCAGTCCCCCTGATGGATGAGGGCGGCAGGATCATGGCGGTCTCAAGTCTTGGCTCGGTCCGGGCGGTTGAGAACTATACGGCAGTGGGGGCCTCAAAGGCGGCGCTTGAATCGTTGGTCCGGCATCTTGCGGTGGAGTTAGGGCCGAAAAACATTACAGTAAACACGATCAGCGCCGGCGCTGTTGACACCGAGGCCTTGAAAAAATTTCCCAACCGGCAACAGATCCTAGACACGGCCCTCGAAAGGACCCCCTTAGGCCGGCTGACGACACCTGAGGACGTCGCTGATCTCGCCATTTTTCTCTGCAGCAAACAGGCCAGGATGATTCATGGCCAGACCATCGTTGTTGACGGCGGCTATTCGATCAGGGCATGAAAGCCGCTATTTTCAAGACAGCGCAGAAACTGATTCTCGCATCCGGCTCTCCAAGACGAAAAGCCTTTTTTGAAGATCTCGGCCTGACTTTTACGGTCATGACCGCGAAGATAGATGAAACACCGCGAGCAACAGAGACCCCGGAAAATTTTGTCATACGGCTCGCAAGAGAAAAGGCGGAAGCGGTCGCACGACACTGCCCGGATTCCTGGGTCGTGGGCGCTGACACTACAGTGGTGCTCGGAGAAAAAATCCTTGGGAAACCCGACGACCGGAAAGAGGCGCTCCAGATGCTCCTTGACCTTTCCGGAAAGTGGCATGAGGTGTGGACAGGCTACTGCATCTACAAAAAAGACAGGGACGAACTGCTGCAAAAGGCGGTGGTGACGGAGGTCTGCTTTGATGACCTCACCAAAGATCTCTGCCGCTCCTATGTGATGACAAATGAACCGCTGGACAAGGCGGGAGCATATGGCATCCAGGGACAGGGCGGCGCCCTTGTAAAGGCCATCAGGGGGTCCTACAGCAACGTCGTCGGCCTCCCCCTTGCCGAGATGACCCGGGATATGCTCTCATTGGGAATAATCAGAACGGCACACTGACTTCTAACTTCTCTCTTCCGGTTTCTAACCTTTGGCCCCCTTCACATAAAACCTATTCCGAAATATTTTATCACATTTTATCTCGTTATGCCGAAATGCCCTTATGAGTGGATCATAATCTCAAAGCATGCTACAATTATTCCCAGTATGCATTTTATCAAATGACCAGATGCCGTATAATACGTCGTTCTCCAAAAACAAAACACGCTGAAACTTCTCAATGTCACACAGAAAAGATCTGCAAGAGCTCCACGCGTATATCGATAATTTCGACACAGAGGAATTCACATCTACCGAAGAATTCAAGAAATCACTTGCCCCGACTGATGAAACAAGAGAAAAAGCAAGAAAGATGAGAGCCCGCCTGGACAGGAAGAAAAAGATGACGGAAACTATCATTCACCTTGAACTCGAAGAGCTTGAACCACCTGAAATTATCACCCAGGAACAGATTGATGCGCTCTTAAGCCACCTCTAACAAGGTCTTCATCTTGAACACGACAAGCAGCCAGGCAGACCTCCAACCCCCATCCCTGAAAAATCGTGCCAACAACAGCCTCACCACCCTTAATGACTGGGTCTGGTCGGATCCTGACCTAAAAACAACGTGGTCAAAAATGATATGCGCGTTTTTACGCAGCATTATCATCATCTTCAGAGAATTTAAAAATGACCGGATACCACTTCGTTCCGGCGCCCTGACATTCACCATTGTTCTTTCCATGGTCCCGACCCTTGCCCTTGCAACCGCAGTGCTGAAAGGTCTTGGCGCCGGCGATCAGATGCGTGAGGCAGCGTACCGGTTCATCGATCAACTGGACGATGCGCCTCCGCTGCAAACCGCCCTTATAACGGAACCTGATCTCCACGATGAGGGCCTCTCCCAGTCCCATCAGCAAGCCCCTTCAACCGGTCCAATCACAAAAGAGGAAAAAACCGAAAGCCTCACCATCCATCTCCGAAAGGCCGTTGATACCATCTTTGACTATGTGGATAAGACTGATTTTACAACGTTAGGGGCCTTTGGCATTGGAGGCCTGCTCTTTACCGTCATCTCGGTACTCGGCAGTATAGAGCAGTCTATGAACGCCATCTGGCAGGTCGAGTCAAATCGACCGTTTGGCAGAAAACTCATTGATTACCTGGCCCTTATGGTCCTGCTTCCTGTCACGGTCAACATTGCCCTGGCAGCAGAGGCAACGCTGCAGAGCCCTGCCCTTCTCGGCCACTTTGAAAAAATTCTCCCACTTGCCTGGCTCAATTCTTTTCTCTTCAATTTACTGCCCATTTTTGCCGTTATTGCGACCTTTACGATCCTCTACAGATTTCTGCCCAACACAAGAATCAATTTTTTTCCGGCCCTTGGCGGCGGGATATTCGGTGGTCTCTGCTGGTTTCTGACCCAATCGATGTATGTCAAACTCCAGATCGGGGTAGCAAAATATAACGCTATTTACGGCTCGTTCGCCACCCTGCCTCTGTTCATGCTCTGGATCTATTTTGGCTGGATTGTCTTTCTGACCGGCGCTGAAACCGCTTTTGCATTACAGGTCTGGCGCAGTTACCGACTGCACGATCTTGAACTTTCACCGATGACACGAATGACACTCGCCTTTGAGATTGTGGCACGAATTCTTGATGACTTCAAATCAAGAACGCTGACAACGGCAGACATCCTGCGCCGAGAGCTTGAACAGCCGCTTGCCGCAGTCCAGGAAGTGCTTGACGATCTTCTTGCCGCCGGCACCATACGGAAGGTAGTGAAAGATGAGGAAGGCTATGTGCCGGCAGCGCCCGAAGGCAAGATCTGCCCGGCTGAAATCGTCGAGGTCGTCTTTGGCAAACAGACATCAGGGCTGCCGCAGAACCCTCTGGCAAAAGATGCCCTGAAAGCAGCAAAAAAAGCGCTTTCAGGAAGAAAAATCATCAGCGCCCCGCCTCCCGGCGAAGAAGATTCCTCACCCGTGCAGACGGAATTATTTTCAGAACCGTCGAAAGAGACCACGTCACCCTGACCCCTGTATTTTTTTCTCTGTGTCCTCTGTGTGCTCTGTGGTAAAATCAATCTTAACAGAAACATCCGTTATCTTCGATTAAGGAGCATACCATGCAGGATGAACGCAGAAAACATGAACGTATTCCGACAAAGAGCAACACCTCCGCAATGATTACCGAAGAGGACGTTGCTCCCTCATCTGTAATCGTTTTTTCCAGCGACATCATAGATATCAGTGAAAGCGGACTCGGATTCCGGTATAGCGGCCCGGAAAAATGGCCGGCCAACATCGACCTCACTCTTGAAATTATCGACGATGAAAAATACCTCGGAAATATTCCCATTCAGATTATCGCCGACACACCCCCTTCTGATGAAGAAAACGATCCGGTCAGGCGTATTGGGGTGTCTTTCGGAGAACTTTCAGAGGAACAGAAAGAGGACCTGAAACGGTTTATTGATTGCCAGATTCTTTAGGGTGCGCTCGAAAATGTGAAATTATTTTTGAGCGGCCCCTTAGTGGAAGAATTTTCCCCTTTTTCGAACACTGCGAACAAAAAAACGGAACACAACAGCCATAAAAAAGGTCTAGGAATATAAGTCGAAAGCATTTGACAGAGGGGGAATGTCCCTTAACTGCGCGCATCCAGCTAAAAAGCACCTCGTTCCTGGACAAGTTGGTACACCATTTGCAGACAACAAATACTTAGAGAAGAGAGCATTCAGCTCACAGACGCGCCACGTGTGCACCAATGGAGGTCTGTTGTGAGTGATAAAATTATGAACAAATTGTTGAAGAACTTGACCAACGAAAATTACTTGTCATTTCTCGCCTTGTTAGGCTGCCTGCCGGTCAACGAAGGAAGGGTGTTTCTGGAGTGTGCCTATGAGCGTCTTTCTCCTGCCGCCCTGACCTCTCCGGAATTCATGGCGCTTGACAAAAAACTGCACTCGTAAGGCGGTAAGTAAAAATAAGGGGTCTCATCTCCATTCATGGCCTTGGGGGAACTCAACCATCCACGGATGAAAACAAACGGTTGCTCTCCCAGGTATCGCAAAAACTGATGAAAAAATCCTTCAGGGTGTCCGCGACCATATCGCTTGGCGGATTACGTATGGATCTTTCCAGGCTCAAGGCTGATATCGATTCAACAGCCGCATGTGTACCGACGTCATGCACTGTCTGCACCAACAACATTCTGAGATGAACCAGTTCTCCCTCCCGGTTATACGAGAAGATAAGCTTTCCCTGTCCTTCAGCATCTTTCAGGCCGACATCAAGATCTGCCGGCATTGCCCCTTTTAAGGACGGCGCCAGTTTCTTGATTGTCAGCAGAATGAGAAAAGGGAAATCCTTGAACTCCAGGCGTATATAGCTCATCTCCTGAAGATCTTTCACAGCAGGGGAATGAGTCGATGAGAGCGTATTGCCGGCAACTGCCTGAATGGTGTTGAAGAAGAAAAACAGGACCAGAACAAGTTGAAT
>DAOVSZ010000168.1 GCA_030627725.1 Desulfobulbaceae bacterium | reverse complement strand
TTTAGAAAATGCCTTTTCCCGAGGCGTCAGTAGGAGAGTCCCTTGTGAAATCATTTCAATATGATACGAAGCAAGAAGATCAGCATAGGAAGAGTCCATCCAGGTCCAGAGCTGCCTTGCGACCATCCGCATGACAGGGTCCTCATCAAGGTCAAAGCGGGTGGGAGGACTCTGACCGCTGCACCTGAGCCCGGTAGTCCCGTGGAAGATCATTGCTGACGGGATCGGGCTGATCACCTCCCAGCGGAGCCTGTCCGGCCTGACCAGGGCAAGCCGGCCATGAAAAGTAACCGGCCGGGAAAAAATGGCCAGATGTCTTTGCTGTTCAAAGCTGCAGGTAAAGGATGCTATCCCGGCCGCTTTTTCTTCCACAGCCTGTAAAAAGGCTGACAGCTGATCGTTGCCGCTGTCAGCCCCGGCAGCACCACAGAAAAGCGAAAACACAAAGAACAGAAAGAAGACGTTACAGCGCAAGCAGTTCATATTCAGCCTTTCTCCTCCCACACCTTGAGAGTCCCCTCTGCAATGGTTTCGTTGGTCTTGCTTCGCACCCGTCCGGACATGATGGTCACCTTGTCAAAAGCAAAGGTCTTTTCAAGTTCGATCAGGACCGTCTCGCCAGGACCTGCGTTTCCGTAAAAAGAAAACCCGTCTATTCCGACCAGGAAACCGAGAGCGGCTTCAAGGCCATCTTTTCTGGCATCAAACCCGTTTACCGCTGCCATAGCCTGGGCAGTGAGTTCAATAAAATACTCCAGGATCACACCGCCGTCCGGCAGACAGAACATCCCTTCTGGCGGAACCACAGCATCCAGCAAGGCAGTATCCCCCTCTCTTTCAAGGATCCGGCGGACAAGAAGCATAGGCGGCCTGTGCGGCACCAAAACATCGGCCGGACATGGCAGGCCAACACTCTCTTTCATAAGAGAACTTTTTTTCATAATAATTTACACCTGTATATGTAAAAAACTCCCGAAGGTGCTGAAGATGCGCGGATAAGGCTATTCCGCTATAGTCCGCTATGCGGGATGGCCGCAGACAGGTAAGCGAGCACCGCGAGACTCCGAAGCAGATTTAGTGCATTCGGGAGTTTTTTACATATACAGGCCGCCGTTGACCCCTATAACCTGCCCGGTAATATAGCTTGCCTCATCGCTTAAGAGAAAATTCACTATCCCGGCCACCTCTTCCGGTCTGCCGACCCGGCCTAAAGGCACGGCGGGCAAAATTTTGTCAAGCGGCAGACCGTCAATCATCGCAGTTTCAATCAGGCCGGGAGAGACCACGTTGACCAGGATATTCCGCTTTGCAATCTCTCTTGCCAGCGCCTTTGAGGCCCCGATAAGACCGGCCTTGGCAGCTGAATAATTCACCTGCCCGGCCTGTCCTGTTTCTCCGGAAACAGAGGCAATGCTGACGATTCTTCCACGCCGGGCCGGAATCATTGCCTTGACAAAAAGCCGTGAAAGAAGAAAAAAACCGGTAAGGTGCACATCAAGGACCCGGTCCCACTCTTCGCGCTTCATCAGCGCAACCAGGGTGTCCCTGGTGACACCTGCGTTGTGGACCAAGGCATAGGGGGTCTCCTTGTCTAACAGTGGCTCAAGGGCCTTGGCCACCTGCTTCTCGTCGGCGATATCAAAGGGCAGAAGGCGGCAGTTTCGGCCGGAACTTCTTATTTCTTTTTCTACCTCTTTTGCCGCGTCATGGGCCGAATGGTAGTTGAGCCAGATATCGAACCCGGAGGCTGCAAGTTTTTTTGCTATCGCAGCCCCGATCCCCTGACTGCCGCCTGATATGAAGGCGATCTGCGCTTTCATCGTGAATTCTTCTCCTATTTTTAATCACGTGGCAAAGCTGCCAAAGAAAAGCTCCGCCCTCTGTGATGGCTTACGCGCCAAGGCGCTTGTTGCTTCGTGCAAAGTTAATAAACGTTGCCGCGTTACGCAAAAACCGGATCCAGCTGTCCGGTGATTGCCAGAGCATCGTCAGATAGCCGAGAAGGACCTTGCTTCTGTGAAAATGGCTCTTATAAAAAAGGAGAAAATATTCCTCCAGCTGCTCTTTTGTCATCCCATTCGGAACAAATTGAAAATGCATGCAGTCCATCTTTTCCCAGTCCTCATCAAACACACCGTATTCATGAATTTTTTCATAGACCGGCGAGCCGGGAAAAGGGGTAAATTTTGCCAGGTTAAAATCATCGATCGGGTGTGAAAAGACATAGTCCATACTCTTTTTTACGCTTGCTTCGGTCTCTCCGGGAAGACCGATCATCAAAAGGCCCTTGGTGCGGATGCCCGCCTTTTTGATGAGCCGGATCTTCGCGGACAGCAACTCCAGGTCGGCGTTCTGGCGGTGCCTTGCGAGAAGGTTCTCATCACCGGTCTCAATCCCCAGGCTGATCATCCAGCACCCGGCAGCCTTCATCTGCCTCAACAGATCAAGGTCGATATGCTCTGCTCGCACTGCGCAGTTGAAGGTGATGCCAAGAGGCTCGTCTATCAACATCCGGGTAAACGTATCTATCCTCTTGCGATTAAAGGTAAATTGATCATCGTAAAAATTGACGTGCCGGATGCGGAAGCAGTCTTTCAGGTACGATAAATGGTTGTAAAGATAGCCGGCGGAATTATATCTGAAACTGCGCCGGAACACCGAACGGTCGCAGTAGCTGCAGCTGTAAGGACACCCCCGGCTGGTAATGCAGCTTGTATTGGGTGTGCTTGGGTAGTTGAAGATGGGCAGCTTGTAGGCATCTGGAAATCCGGCAAGTTTTTCGTAGGCCGGAAAGGGGAGGGTGTCAAGTTCAACCAGCGCCTCAGGATATCCTGGAAAAGATATATTCCCTTGTCTGTCCCGCGAAAGAACACCTGGAATTGAGAGGGCCTCGCTGCCGCCACCGCACGAAAGAAGTTCAAGCAGCGCCTGTTCCCCCTCCCCTGCTACAACAAAGTCGACAACCGGAAAATCGGCCAAAATCTTTTCCCGCAACGCAGAAACATGCGGGCCGCCGAAAACCGTTTTAATGGCAGGAAGGACATCCTTTGCCATGGCTGCAAGTCTGACTCCATCGAGAAAGCTTGATGTGGTGCAGCTGAACCCGATAAAGGCCGGTTTTTCTGCCAGGAGATAGTCCCGTATGACCCGCACCGAATCGGGTCTGGCGTAGCAATCGATAATATCTGCCGTAAACGTATGCTTCTCCAGAAATGCGGCGATCGAAGCCAGACCGAGCGGCGGCATTATATTGGCCTTTCTGGAGATATCTTTGCCTGCTGCCTCGGGCAGATATCCCAGCGGGTGGACAAGTACTATTTTTGTATCATTTATGGCTGGCATTATTTGTATCTGATCACAGGATATGGCTACCAAAGAAACGCCCCGCCCCAGTGTTGTAAGCTATTGCAGGGGCCTCATATCCGCGAAAGAGGTCTGTGAACTATAGTCCCTCTATGTGAACAGGCCGATGACAAAGGAGATGAGGCCCCTGTGATGGCTTACCATTACTCAATGGAGTCATGGGCCTGCTCGGCATATTTCACCAGTTTCGGATTATCTGAGGTCGTTGCAACCAGTTGCAGGGCTTCCTTATGCTTTGCATCGCCGGAAGCAGCAAGGGCCTTGCAGAGACAGGCCAGGGCATCCACAGAGGTCTTGTCAAGCGCCTTCTCGTATCCCTTCAGGAGCTCTTCGCTGACAACGTCATAAATTAGAGGGTCCACCGAACCTGCCCTGATAATCAGCTTTGCCGCGTCCCGTTTTAATCCTGCCATATCTGATTTCAGCATATTGATCAGTCGCACCGACTCGGCATCAAGACCGGTATCAGCATAGGTCGTGTCCGCCATGATCGTGTTCCGCTCGGCATACTCATCAATCATGGCCAGGCTCTGCCCGGCATATCTCTCAAGTTTCGGGTCTGCCGTGGTTTCCACGACCAGCTGCAGGACCTCCTGATACTCTGCAAGACCGGAAGAGGCCAGCGCCTTGCAGTACCAGGCCATCAGGTCGATATGCTTCGAGTTCCCCGGCTGCTCCAGATAGCCGGCTTCCAGTTCCTTTCTGATCAGTTCAAAAAGGGGCCGATCAGAAAAGCCGGACCTGGTAATAATTTTTGCCGCTTCGGTTTTTTTATTTATACTGCCGGAATGAATCATGCCTGTCAGTCTGTTCACCTCATCCGACCTGTCCGCCGCGGCCCAGGCCTCAGGGGTGAAAAGCAGGACCGTAATAAGCAGACAAAAGATTTTTTTACGTAACTGGCTCTTTTTTCTCATATTCTTCCTCCATATCTTTTTTTATAGGGAACGATACGCCTTGTCCGCATAGCCTTGTAATTTCCGGTGTGACCCATTTTTTTTGACAAGTTCCAAGGTGCTCTTATACTTTGCATTGCCGGAATCCCCCAGGACCCTGCAGAACCATGACATGGCGTCAACATGGGTCCTGTCAGACCCTCCTTTTTTATAGCCTTTGAGCAGCGCACTGTTCACGGCCTCAAACACTGCAGGATGGTTTTCTCCTGATTTTCCGATCATTTTCCCCGCCCGGACCATCTGCTTGTCGATCCCGGATTCAATCATATTGATAACCTTCCTGGCCCGCATCGGCAGGTCCTTCTTTGCCCCCCCGCGCTCTACACCAGCCTTTTCCATGATCCTTTTTTTAAGCGCCGGAGAACTTAAAATCTTCTTTCTCAATTCACTCTGATCCGTTGTTTTCTTCTGTACGGCAAGGCTCTGCACCAGCTGGCCATATGCTACATCGCCTGATTTTTCTTCTTTGAGTATCACACCATCTGAAATCTTATCTCTAACGGTCTTTATCTTCACCTTCCCGGTCTGAATACGTTCAACATCGAGCACCTCACCGGTCTTGGGATGCTTGATCACCTTTCCTTCTTTATAGACGACAAACTCCATGTCGGACTTGACCCCGGCCCTTAAGCCAAGGTCAATGGTCACCTTCTTTCCGTCCCTGTTTACAATGTAGCCTTCCAGAGGAAAATTCTTGATAATCTTCTGCGACATCTGGACAATCATATCCTGAAGCCGGGCTGCCTGATAACTCTTTACATTCTCTGCCGCAATGATCGAGGCGCTTTCCACATCAATGATCCTGGCATTGACCTCGGTCTGCTCTCCAAGTTTCATCACCGATCCGGAGATAATGACCTTGACCCCAAGAAGTTTGCCGATTTTGGTGGCGCTCTGTTCATCCACAACACCGCTCATGCCAAGCTTCTGTTCATCCAGGATTTTCTTTAAGAGCCCCCTTTCGATAACCTCGAAACGTCCGTCCTTGACTAGGGCGGTGATAAACCATTCCGCCACAATCGAACCCATGTCAGCGGTCTCAAAACCTTCGCCCTGCAGTTCAAAATCGATAACAGCAATCTTTGTCTTTTGAAAACTTTCCGCAAAACTCGGCAGGGAGCAAAAAAGAGAAGCTGCAAAAACAACCAGGAATAATGTAATTTTTTTCATAATCTTTCTCGTAAACAAGATAGGTTTCAGATTCAAGGTTCAGGGTTACAGATTAATACGTCCCGTTAATTTCATACACTTTTCCCTGTTGATCAAAGGAGACGTGAAATTTGCTGTTTCTATTGAACCAGTAGTGCCACTGCTTCTCTTTCATCAAAGATTTATTAACGAATTCAGGTGGATATCCAATTGCGACCAGAACGCCTTTTCTGGTCATGCCCTTCAGGACCAGACCCTTATAAATACCGTCATGATCAACCTGCTGGAGGAGGCTTACTTGCTTTTTCAACGCTTCAAGGTCCGTGGTCAGAATCCGCATCAAATGGGTCTTAAGAGAGGTCGCTTTCCGTGTCCTCCAGTGAAATTCATAATAATACTCCTTTTCGGTATCAAGATCCTGAAGAAGGACCTTGTTGCGGTGAATCTCAACAATTTTGACCGGCGTGCCCCACGTAAGAAGGTATCCGCGCAGTTGATAGTTGACCGAAGAAAGCTTGTGCCGGTTGGGGTCAACATGGAGGTTGCATTTCAGGTAATATTTTTTGTTATGAAGGTCCCAGAGCGCCCCTTCAATCGCTGCTTCACCCGGAACACTTCCAATGCATTGAAGAACGCAAAAGGCCAAAAGCATAAAAGGGATCAAAAAGATTTTTTTCATTGTCTCTCCTTATTCATACATACATTACCCCAAGAGAAGCTCTGCTTTCCCGAAGGGAGCCTCAAGAGACCATTGTTTCTCCGAACCAAAAGTACCATATAATTTTGCCACTGCATCTGTCAAGGCAAAGGCTGAAGACAAGGGATGAAC
>DAOVSZ010000140.1 GCA_030627725.1 Desulfobulbaceae bacterium | reverse complement strand
CCGCTCATTCGCTGCGCTCACCAGCTGCACACGATCAGGCCTTCTCGCATAGCTAACTATAACAGCGAAGCGGTGTCATCGTCAGCCTGCTGGAGTTTATGACCGGAAGGGTACACATCCGAAGCACTGCTGAACAGTTACAGGATGCAGTTTAGGCTATGTTTGTCGCTCCACCTGAATAGATACTGAGAAATTACCTCGACAGGTAACTGTTGTCGGTCTCCGGTAAACGTTCAGAAGTGCCGTAGATGTGCACGATCAGGACTGACGGGTATAGTAGTCCTATGCCGTCAGTCCTAATCGCGTGCAGATGCGGTGCTTCTGGACGTTTACCTTGACAGAGGCGTCACCCCGTGCTCTTCAAGGACTGAACTGCCTGCGTCTGAGAAGATGAAATTGATAAATTTTTGAGCAATTTCGTTTAGGTTTCCTTTTTTGTAGATCAGCGCATAATCTCCCGCAAGCGGATAGACGCCCGTCAGGGTGTTTTCCCGAGAGGGTTCAGCGCCGTTCACGCTGATCATTTGTACCTGGTTATTTCCGGCTATGCCGGATTTTGTCGTCCAGCCGATCGATCCATGGTATTTCGAGAGCATCTCAATCATCTTATTATCATTATAAAAGATTCTGGTCGTTATCGGGTGGGTCATGTCTTTAAAGGCCGGGATATGTTTTGCGATAATGGCGCGTGATGAATCTTCCTTCTCTCGCACAAAAAGAGTGATAACACGGTCAGGGCCTCCCACCTGATTCCAGTGGACTATCTCCCCTTTGAAAATAGCAACGATCTCATCCTCTGTCAGGCTTTTGATCGGCACGTCGTGGCTCACGGTAAAGCCGACAGCGTCACTGGCGAATGGAAGATAGGTCAGTCCGTAATGGGATTCCTCTTCTTTAAGGTGTCGAGCCACCCTTCCAAGAACGTATGTCCCTTCACCAACAGCCTTAATCCCGCCAGTGGACCCGATGCTTGGGGGGACTATCACTTCAAGGCCCGGATTCGTCTGGTTAAAGGCAGCGGCAAGAAATTGCAGGATGTTTTCACAGGCGCCGGTGCCGGCGATTTCGATGGCTGTTATTTTTTCCTCTGTTTTTTTCCCGCACCCGGATGCGATGAAAAACATGCTGATCAGCAAGAGGGGAAAAAGAGAAAAGAGAAGGAATTTTTTTCGGGCTGTCATTAAAGATATCTCCTGCGCCAGGTTTGTGTTCTTTACGTGTAACTATTCAGGTTGAGCAACAAACGTGGTCTAAACTCCATCCCGTAACTGTTCAGCATCACTCCATCCGCTCATTCGCTGCGCTCACCAGCTGCACACGATCAATCCTCGATGTCCAGGTATATCTGCCGAAAGGTGTCTGCAGAGTTGATAAATGCCTCCAGGACCGCCGGATCAAAGTGGGCCGGTTCGGTTCTGCCGTCTCCTTTGGTGATGATGTTATACGTGGTCTCATGATCAAAACCAGGCTTGTAGGGCCTTTTGCTGCGAAGGGCGTCATACTGGTCCGCGATGTTCATAATCCTTCCGGGCAGGGGAATGGCGTCTCCTTTTCGTTTGTTTGGATAGCCGTTGCCGTCCCAGCGCTCGTGATGGGAAAGGGCCACTTCACACGCCATCTGCAGGTAGGGTGAATTTGATCCTTCTAATATTTTTGCGCCTATGGTGGTATGGGTCTGCATGATTTCCCATTCCTCGGAGGAAAGTGATGACGGCTTAAGCAGGATACTGTCCGGGATGCCCACCTTGCCGATATCATGCATGGGGGATGCGTGATGGATAGTATCGATGAATTCGCTGTCCATGCCCATTGCCGTCGCAAGCTCCTTGGTATAATAGCTGACCCGTTTGATATGCCCGCCAGTGTCTTCGTCCTTAAATTCAGAGGCAAGTGTAAGTCTGAAGATAGCCTCTATATATCCGGCCTTGATCTGGCTTGCCGCCTTGGCCAGGTCTGTGACGGCCTTGGAGAGTTTCTCCGTCCGGTCCGCTACTTTTCGTTCGAGTTTCGTGCGGTATTCTTCGAGTTCCAGGTGGGTTTTGACCCGTGCTTTCAGGATTTCCTTGTTAAAGGGTTTTGTGATGTAATCAACCGCCCCGAGTTTAAGGCCTTTGGCTTCGTCCTCGGTTTTGTCCATGGCGGTAAGGAATATGATGGGGGTCTTCATTGTTCCGGGATCGGCCTTAAGTCGCGTTGCCACTTCGTATCCGTCCATGTCCGGCATCATGATGTCCAAAAGGATCAGGTTGATATCAGCGTTCTGCTGCGCAAGCTCAATTGCATCGGCGCCGTTTGTTGCAACCAGGATACTGTAGTGTTCCTTCAGGGTCTTGGACAGAATCTTGATGTTCAAGAGGACATCGTCGACAACAAGAATTTTTTGAGGAGATTTTTTCGCCATAATTTTATTTCTCTGTTAATTTCTCCAAAATCTTACGGGCGGCCTTAAAGTTGAATTCGTTGACATATCTGTCCATTTTATCAAACGATTTTTTCAGGTTGCCGTCCGGTAGAGTACTTTTGAATGACTGAATTCGGTCTTCAGCCTCCAGGTTCTGGGTTGCGAGAAGTCTGTTCAGTTCTTCAGCAACGGCTTTTAAGGTCTCTTTTTCCTGGTCGGTCAGGGTGGTGTCAAGATTTTCTGCCGCGGTTTCCCGTTTGTCGGGAGGGCAGGAACCTGCTTTCGCCGGTTTCTCCTTTTCCGGAACCTTACCGACCCATTTTGTGAGGACATCGGAAATCTCTTTCGGTTTTACCGGTTTTGCCAGGTAGTCATCCATGCCTGCGGCCAGGCATTTTTCCCTGTCCCCTTTCATCGCATGGGCGGTGAGCGCTACAATTGGAATACGTGATTTTTTTCGCAGGGCATCCGATTCTGATTCCGCCCATTTCCGGATTGCCGTTGTGGTTTCGTAACCGTCAAGCTCCGGCATCTGGCAGTCCATCAGGATAAGATCGTAGTCATTTTCCTTGAGGGCTAAAAGCGCCTCCCGGCCATTGTCAGCCGCGCTTGCTGAAACAGAAAGTTTGCGAAGGAAGTTCATCGCGACCTTCTGGTTGACGAGATTGTCCTCCACGAGCAGGACACGAATTCCCTCATGCCCGGAGAAGGAGAGCGGGGGTCCTGTCTCACCTGCGGCAGCAGGCATCGGTTTTGGCCCGGCCTGATTGTTTTCTGTCGGTAAATCGGATGGCGCCGCGCTTTCTTCAGTCTCCGGAAGCGAGACCTTGATCGTAAACCAGAAGGTTGATCCTTTTCCTGGTTCACTTTTAACCCCGATTTTGCCGCCCATGAGTTCTGTCAGCTGCTTGGATATGGTAAGCCCCAGTCCAGTGCCGCCGTATTTTCGTGTGGTAGATCCGTCTGCCTGGGTAAAGGCCTCAAAGAGCTTGACCTTATGCTCATGCTGAATACCTATTCCAGTGTCTGTAACCGAAAAGAGGAGGAAGGCATGGTTATCTTCCTTGTGGTCCAAGGCGACCCTGATCGCGACCTTGCCTTCTTCTGTGAATTTTATTGCATTATTGGACAGGTTGATGATCACCTGCCTGAGACGTATAGGGTCGCCGGTGACGACAAGAGGGGTGTCCGGTTCGATATGGCTGATCAGTTCAATCCTCTTTTCATTGGAACGTATGGCAAGCAGGTCAATGGACTCCTTAATAACTGCTCGTGGATCAAAATCGATGTTTTCGAGCTCCAACTTGCCTGCCTCGATTTTGGAAAAGTCGAGAATATCATTGATGATGGAGAGCAGGGAGTTGGCGCTGCTTTGAATAGTTTCGGTAAAATCTTTCTGCTTTGGAGACATGTCGGTGTCCAGAAGAAGAGCGGTCATGCCGAGGACGCCGTTCATCGGGGTGCGTATCTCGTGGCTCATGTTGGCAAGGAACTCTGATTTTATGCGGTTTGCCTCGATCAGTTGCGTATTCGTTTCCCGCAGTTCTGCAGTTTGTTTTGCGATTTCACTTTCAAGGGTTTGTGCATACTCCTTTTCTTTTTTCTGGAGAAGCTGATACTGCCTGTAGTTGTCCTCAACCAGGTCAAGATGTTCTTTTTTTAAAACCCCCATCTGGCGGTTGAGCTGTTCAATCTCATCTGAAAGGGATTTCATCTTCATCTCCTGCAGCGCTTTATCCAGAAAGGCCACAAGGAGTTTCCTTCCGACCGGGTCGGCGGCAAGGTTGTTTGTCCGACCGGGGAAGCGGAAGAGCAGGAGCGCTGAATACTTCTCAATCGGCAGCGCATAGAGAATCTGGTCATCGTCAGTCAAGAGAGAAGACAGTCGACCGCCGTTTTCCAACTCTTTTCGAAGCTGATCGAGATGTGTTGGCGTGTAATCAAAGGGGGGAGTTTCAGGCAGTATGCCGCCGTCATGGAGCAGCAGGCAGAACTCCGCTGTCGGGACCTCTTTCTTGAGTTGATCAAGGAGAGCGAGTTCCTCCGGCAGGTCGTCCATGAGTTCGGAAAAGATGTCGTCTGTATTGAAGTCGTCCATCTATTACTCGCTGATTTCGTAAAGTTCCGTTGCCTTGGCAATCTCTTCGGGCAGATCCCTGACGATGAGTTTATAGTCTGCCATTCTCTCCTTGAAATGTTTCGCGAGTGAAGGCGAGAGAGGCTCAACTTTTCCGGGAATGGGAGAATAATTCATTTTGCCGGCAATGAATTCCGCGATCTGGATAACTGAGACCGGGCTTTTGAGCGGAAACTCTTTTTCCCGGTTGTGATGGAATTTGATCGCCTTGATTACATCATCCGGAAACTGCATGTTGGTGGCCAGGGTCGCGCCAACCTGGCAATGGTCGGTTTCCAGGATGTCCTGCTCGTACTGGGTGAGAGGTTTTTCCTTTGGGTCATAAGTTTCAAAGACCTGGCGCAGAAGATCTCCCTTTACCTGGTCCTCAACAATAATGCCGATATCGTGGACGATGCCGGAAAGGAAGTATTCGTCGCTTTTCATGCCGAAGATACGGAGAGCGATCATCTGGGCAAGAATGGCGACGGTTGCGCAGTGGAGCCAGAGGTTCTTTCTGGAAAATCCTTCTGTCTCATCGGTTTTGTCGACAAAGAGGTCTTTTAAGGCCTCGACTGTAACAAGGTTTCGTAAATTCTGCATGCCGACGAAAACAACCGCCTTTGAGATGCTCTCCACCCGTTCGGAAAGGCCGTAAAAAGGGCTGTTTACAAGCCGCAAGAGACGCGTGACCAGGATCGGATCAAGCTGGATGATCTCTTCGAAATCCTTCATCGTGCTGTTGACGTTCTTGGTCAACTGATTGACCTTGATGGCAACGTGGGGAAGGGTCTTCTGGTCACTGAATTTATTTAAGAGCTTTTGCGCGGGCTGCATTATTTTCTTGGCTCGGATCCGGTTGTCAATTGTTGATGGCCGTGAGTACGGTCATTTCTTGGTTTCGTAGGTATTTGTGTAGCTGTGTCTGTCTGGTTTCTTTTCCGGGACCAGGAGAAGAGAAACCGCAAAACAGACCATGACGCATCCGGCAAAGAGCTGGGTGGGGATATAGATTCCGCCCTTTTGCCAGGCATCATAAATCAGATATCCACCCAGGCAGATATTGACTGCTGCAATGATGATTTTTGTTCTGTAACTCATGTTGTGGAAAGTTATCTCTTTTTCTTTGTCTTGTCTGCGGCGTCTCACATGTTTGTCGCCTGCGATGTAGTACCTATTAATAATAGCATAAAATTATGGATTGTTATGATTTTTTTGTAGAGAGAAGGGTTGACAAAGGGTACAGGAGCCTATACTATTAAGCAATTAATTAAATACTACGCAGCATGCATGTTGCATCTGTTTTTTATTTTTTAGCAACAATGAGGTTTGAAACAATGAAAGAGGTACGCAAAAGTAAGAAGATGAAGGAAATTTACGGGCGCAAGGAAGTGCAGTGGGTGATGATGCTCCTGCTGCCCCTTGTAGTGGTCGGGGGGTATTATCAGCCCATGCTTGGATTTGTGGTGGCGGCGATGATGACGGTCGGCATGACAATGGCGTTTTTGCGCGGCCGCTATTATTGCGGTTGGTTTTGTGCCATGGGCGCCTTTCACGAGCGCATCCTGTCACGGTTGAGCCGCAACAATGCGATGCTGCCGCTGTTCAAGAAAACCTGGTTTCGCTGGTTGATGTTTGCTTTGATGATGGGTCTTCTGGGATCGAGGCTGTTTATGGCTGGAGGCGATCCCGGCCGGACCGCTGACGCCTTCAGGGTGATGTGGGTGGTGTCAACAGGACTCGCAATAGCATTCGGACTCTATTTCAAACCCCGGACCTGGTGCTCTTTCTGCCCTATGGGATTGATGCAGGCGCTCTTAAGCAGGAAAAAGTATCTGTTGACAGTCAACAGTGACAAATGCAAAGAGTGCGGCCTGTGCGAGAAGTCATGTTCTATTGAAACGAACCCGGGCGCGCATAAGGAGGCAGGCTTTGTGCCCTCTGTCGAGTGCATGCGCTGCTCGAACTGTGTCGCTAATTGCCCGACTCAGGCCCTGTCGTTTCAGGACAGGAAGGATATTGTCTTTACAGTGGTAGATGGCCGGAAGAAGGCAGATGCCGACGCTGGGAGTGATGAGGACAAGGATGTTGGTATGAAAGAGGCTGCGTAAGACTTCGGGGTTACTTGATAATGAAAAGTGAAGAGTGAAAAATGTATATGGATGTTATATGAGATATCTCATTTTTAACCCTGCACTTTTCATTTTTCATTGCCGCTTTGCGGGGTAAGAGTGCAGGGAGCAGAATTCAAGAATGAGCCGTTTGCGGTCTGCAAGTTCTATTCTGAAATAAAAGGGGCTTAACATCAGAATTTTGATAGCTTCTTTAGTAGTCATCTCCGGATCCTCCTTATAATGAGAGTGAGAAGAGGTTCCTGCCTGTTACTTGATTTTTAATTCCGTGCATATATGGTGCCATGGCCTTCGTTTTTTTCATCAGGAAGAACGCGGGCCATTTTTTTTGCAGTAATCACTGAGAATCCGCATGGTTGCGCACCATTGCAACATCCGTAAGAACGGCTTTCCGGGAATCAGAAATTTCCTCAGAGGTGGCCGTAAGGGCCTGCAAGTTCATATTTATGGAAAAAGAGTGTTCGTTATGTCGGAAAATCGGAAAGGGAAGCAGGATGAAAAAGAGGGCAGTACCAAAAAAATGGTAAAGGGTCACAGGCGCCGAATCTGACCACAAGCAGGGCGGGTGACT
>DAOVSZ010000024.1 GCA_030627725.1 Desulfobulbaceae bacterium | reverse complement strand
CTCGGACAAAAGGCGTTCCATTATCTGGATATTAAGTGAGATAATGGTGAGAGGATTATTTATTTCATGCGCAGCGCCTGCGGCAAGCTGCCCCACTGTTGCAAGACGATGGGAATGAAACAGTTGTCTCTGGTTCTCTTCAATCTTCCGGGAGGCTTCGGTCATCTCTTTGGTCTGCCTGGCATAATCCGCTTCCAGAAGGAGGCGCTCAATGCTGTTGCCGGCCGCTAAGGCAAGGGCCTCAAAGCGGCCCTTCATATTGACTGGAGAATCCGCCTCCATTTGCTCAGCATCGGAAAAGTCGAGCATCAGCTCTCCGATCACAGGAATCTTGCGCCGGTTGGAACTCTTATCAGCGATAAAAAAAGAGGCGAGAAACCTGGAGCCGGCAACCATGTTGATGATTCCCGACTCGGGAGAGCCTCCGCCCTTTACCACATCCAGAGTGGTCTGCTCAAGACGCTGGACCGCCTCGCTTTCAATATCTGAAAGACCTTCTTCCTGAACATATCTCCTCATCTCCTTCGGCGGGACTGGGACATGAAACTCCAGAAAAGTATCTTCGGAAAAAAGCTGTCCGACAAAACGCCTGGCAGCCTCATCGCGAATCATGCAGAGACTCCTGCTCGCCCCTAAGGCCTTTGCCGCCGCCTTTGCCACAATCCGGGCAGCTTCAGACAAAGAAAGACCGGCGTTCAGCTCTCGGGTCATGGCAACAGTTGCAGAGAGCACCCGGTTCGTATCCTCCAGCCGCCGATTGTCCTTGTCCAGTTTCATGCTGATGCTCCCCAGGCTTACATTTGCGGAACTCACCAATTGCCGGTACACCTCTTCGTCCCAGAACCCCAGGATGTTGCCTATTTCCTTTGTCCTTTCAAGAACCTCGGCAATAATGGCATCAATATCTTCAGGGGTAAAGTGATGATGGAGCAGCAGGCTTTCCAGGGCAAAATGATAGTGTTCGTGACAGTACGGCCCCTCTGAAAGAAAATAACTGGACCCTATATTGCTGACCACACAGAGGACATCGGCAAAACGGATCAGCTGCGGCAGGTTTATCTCATCAGGGATGATCGCATCCGGCACCGGTTGATGGTGCAGCCACAGGACATTGCCTATACTCTCAGGCAGCTGCCAGCGCTCGGCAACGATTCTGCCGATATCCAGATGCGTGGTGTTGAGATATGCTTTTTCAATATCCAAGGGAAGATTTCCTTTCGTGCTGTAGGTCCCCTGGTTCTCCAGCTCCCGGCAGAGTTTTGCAAATTCTTGCGGAAACTGAATATAGCTGACAAGCTTGCCCAGATCATGGAGAAGTCCGCCGAGATAGGCCACCTCAGGGTCTGGAAACGCCAGTTTTTTCGCCAGGATTTCGGCGGTTACCGCAACCCCTATGGAATGCATCCAGAAACTGATTAAACCGGAGCGCTGTGACGAAAACTGGTCTGAAAAAGTATCAAAGATTGTTGCTGAGAGGATAATGCTGCGTACCGCATTGAACCCCAGAAATGAGATAGCCTGGGAGATGGAAGCAATTTTCCGGACGCCGACATAAGCGGAATTGGCATAATGCAGTATTTTGCTGGCCAGCACCTGGTCGTTTTTCAGGAGGTCGGCGATAGAATCAAAGCTTGAATTCTCACCTTCCATCAACCGCATAGCCTCAATGGCAATGGAGGGTAAGGTCGGGATGGCGTCTACATCAATACACTGGTTCGGGTGTTGTGCCGGCATGTATTCTCCTGCTGGAACGGTTTCAACAGCATACCGCATTCTATGCAGTTTAAGACAAGACGAATCTTTCCCACAACTATAATATTTATACTATAAAATACGAAAGGAATAAAAAAAAATTTTACTAACAACATCGTAAAATACCAACAGGGACGTAAAAGGCGGTCGATCACGACAACGAACATTTTATTCCTGTTCGTTCAGCCATTCCTTAACAGGATCTTTTGTGGGCTGCTTTGGTCTGTCCGGAAGAGAAGTGGAAAGAGTCTGCGTTCGCACCTGAACAAGGTCTTCTTCCGAGACCCCTTTTCTTTCAACCGCATGCAGGTCAGTTTTCATTTCTTCATTCGCTTCCCAGGAAACAGTAAGATGTTCCATCAAAGGCCTTATGACCAGAAAGACCAGTAACACGGCAATAAGAAGGCAGGAAAAAGGGGCGGCAAGTGTATCTGTCAGGGTAATTGCTGTTTCCATGCCATACATTATACAGTATATCTGAAGCGAGATAAACACACTATATGGTATTTTTTTAATTTTTTATGTAACTTGACGATTTTGCGAAAAACTTTTTACATCGTGGTCGAAGAACTCATTCTGATCAAATATTCCACCTGAGAACACTGGGCAGGAGAAAGTTCACCAAACTGAAGACAGCACCTGTTGATCGTTGTGCTGGTGCCGGGGAGGCTGTTGGGGATTGGGAGGACATCAATGATTTTCACAGGAAGATTTTCAACAAAAAGGTAGTTTTCGGATATGATGATATGAAGCTTTGAAGAGCCGGATGGGCCATTTTTTCCATTACTTATTCGAAAGGCCAAACCACCCATACTGATGTCGGAAATCTGCCCCAGCGATCTGCCCAAGCCAGTGTTCAACACAGCATAGGCACTTCCCTTTAATGAAAATCTGGCGTGTTTTCGGCGGTCAACACTCATGTTTGTGCGAGACATATCTCAACTCCAACCACATTAAGAGCGGCAAAAAAAGAAAATGGCGGAAGTGCATGGGAATCGAACCCACCCACCAGGCTGTTAACCCGGTGCACCGGATTTGAAGTCCGGGAGGGCCACCAGTGCCCTTTCCACTTCCGATTTAAGAAGTGATAATAATTTTTCTTTAAAAATCTGACAACTTTTTTCTTGAATTCTGTGTAATATTATACAAATATTAGCAAGCTTCATCTGTCCAGCCCTGACGTGACAGATGTTGGAACGGGTAGAATACAACCCGGAACCCAAAAAGTAAACTCGCGATCGTGCTGCTGAGCAGTTACAGGCTGGAGTTTTTTGTGACTTTGAGTTCATACCTGAGTAGTTACTTTGGATTTAATATCCGTATAATCGTTAAAATGGGAGATGGGTTGCCATGAAATGCGGCCGCTTGATCAAGTTAGTCAAATCGTGGTATCTGCAGGTTCAAGATGAAGCTTTAGCGCCGACGCGCATGGTCTCATTCATGAAACAACATGTTGAGGACTGTATCGTCTGCATGACAGACCCCGACATACAACAGGATCTAGATAAAATTTCACGAATAATACAGCCGCTTTCCAAAACCCAGAAACTTGTCCAGTCCGCGCCTAAAAATGAAGAAGTGGAGAATGCAGTCATCGATACTGAAGAAAAGAATGGCGAGGATGAGGTCGATGACGACGATGATGAAATTGAAGTCGACGATGATGCTGTCGGTAATATTTAAATCGTTTTCGTAAGTTCAAACGGCACAGACCAGCAGAATATTTTATACAAAAACGCCCCTTACAAAAGGGGCGTTTTTGTTGGTTCCTTTTCAGTTTCCGCCGCTCTTCTCCCGCCGGATTCTAGACATGACAAGCATCATCCCACCGAAGATAATAAGCGCCCCGCCGATCCAGGCCAGGGGATGAGGAACTTCTCCCCAGAAAAAATAGCCATAAACTACGGAAAGGATTACAGACGAATAGCTTGCAGCAGCAATGACCGGGGCCTTATCAAGTCGGTAGGCATAGGTCATTAACGTCTGGCCAAGGGTGGCGAAAACAGCTACACAAGCTATCAGGAGCCACTGACCTGTTGCAAGCGGAACAAATCCCGGAACCGCCCGGACAGAGGAAACAAGACAGGTAACCAGCAGAAAATTAAACACGATCACAAGGGGGTGGTCGGTTCTGTTGAGTCTTCTGACCAGAAGCTGAGCGCCGGCTGCCGCCGCGGCCGCACCCAAGGCAAACCAGGCCGCAGCCGGCCATGCCATCGCCGGTTTCATGATAATCGCCACTCCGGCAAGACCGCACATGATGGCCAACCAGGCAATGCGCGGAGTTTTCTCGCCCAGCACAAAAGGGGCCAGAAGGGCAAGGAGCAGGGGCTGGGTCTTGCCTATAAAAACGCATTCGGCAAGCGGCATGTGGGTAAGAGAATAATAATATCCCCACATAGCAGCCATCCCCAGGATGGACCGCACAACAAGCACACCTTTTGCCCGGACCAGAAGAGGCCTTGCGCCGACCACAAGCACTATAAAAAGAATGGGCAGAGAAAGAAGACACCGGAGAAAAATCAACTGAGACATCGGAATGGAGGGACCGATCGCCTTGATCATTGCCGCCATGGTGGCAAAGCAGGCGGATGCTAGGAGCATCAGAACTACACCCATGATCGTATGCCGCCTCCGACTTAAACCTTCAGCCTATCGTATTAGAAACAGCTTACAGACAACAACTTTTGGAACCTTACACCTCTCTTGACCGTCAACCGTAAACTGTAAACCGCTTTATTCCTTCCAGTCCGGCCGCAGATAGAGTTCGGTCAGCTGTTTCCGGGCCACCGACGCCGGCGCTTCAGTCAGCGGGCAGGTTGCCTTCTGGGTCTTGGGAAATGCAATCACGTCTCTGATGGAGTCCCGTTTGGCAAGGATCATCAGAAGCCTGTCGAGCCCGAAGGCGATCCCGCCATGGGGCGGCGCACCCAGCTCAAGGGCCTTGAGCAGAAAATCAAATTTATCAGCCGCCTCTTCGTCGGAAATGCCTAAGGCCTTAAAGGCAACATCCTGCAGCTCTTTCTGATGGATACGGATACTGCCGCCGCCTATTTCAGTGCCGTTCAGCACCAGATCATAGGCACGACTTCGAACCTTGCCGGGATCGGTCTTAAGAAGCTCAAGGTCTTCTTCCGCCGGCGCGGTGAACGGGTGGTGAACAGCGGTGTGTCTCTTTTCTTCATGATCATACTCGAGCAGCGGAAAATCCGTGACCCAGAGCAGATCAAAGGTGTCAGGCGGGACCAAATCAAGACGGCGCGCAAGCTCAAGCCGCAGCTCGGAAAGGGCAAAATGGACCGTATGCGGCTGGTCCGCCACAAAGAAAAGGAGATCTCCCTCTTCCGCGTCCAGCGTTTGTGCCATGTCGGCCCGCTCTTCATCGGTAAAAAACTTGGCAATAGGCGACTGCCATTCACCGTCCGGCTTCATCTTTACCCAGGCAAGGCCCTTGGCGCCGAACTGCCCGACGTACTCGGTCAGATCATCAAGGACCTTTCTGGAAAAATGAGCGCAGCCCTTGGCATTGATACTCTTGACCAACCCCCCTTTTTCCACCACGGTTCTGAACACCTTGAAACTGCACTCCTTCACAACATCGGTCAGGCTGATCAGCTCAAGGCCGAACCGGGTGTCCGGTTTATCTGTTCCGAACCGCTCCATGGCCTCATCATAATGCATTCTCTTAAAAGGCAGCGCAAGATCAATGCCGAGCGTCTCCTTGAAAAGATGCGCCATCATCCCTTCTGTAACCTCATAGATGTCCTCTTCCGTGACAAAGGAGAGTTCCATATCCACCTGGGTGAACTCCGGCTGGCGGTCCGCGCGCAAATCTTCATCGCGAAAGCATCTGACAATCTGAAAATACCGGTCCATGCCAGCTACCATGAGAAGCTGTTTAAAGAGCTGCGGCGACTGGGGAAGGGCATAGAACTTCCCGGCATTCACCCGGCTCGGAACCAGATAGTCCCGGGCGCCTTCCGGGGTCGACCGAGTGAGAAACGGAGTCTCGATCTCCAGAAAATTATTGCTGTTCAGGTAGTTTCTGATTGCCTGTGTTGCCCGGTGCCGGAGAATCAGGTTGTCCGCCATGCCGGGCCGCCGCAGGTCGAGATACCTGTATTTGAGCCGCAGGTTCTCGGAGACTTCGGTCTCTTCATCCAGGGGAAAGGGCGGGGTCATGCTTTTGTTGAGGATACGCAGTTCTTCAACGTAGACCTCGATCTCGCCGGTCTTGAGGTTGGGGTTTGTCATCCCTTCAGGTCTGTGTTCCACCCTGCCTCGCACGGCCAGGACCCATTCGCTTCTCAAGGCATGGGCCTTGGCGTGGACCTCAGCGTTCCGTTCAGGGTTAAAAACCACCTGGGTCAGGCCAAAGCGGTCGCGGAGATCGATAAAAATAACCCCGCCATGATCACGGCGCCTCAACACCCATCCCATCAGTGTCACTTCTTCGCCAACATTCTTTGCGCTTAGGTCATTGCAGAAATGACTGCGCTTCAATCCACTCAAGGATTCCATAAAATTTTGCTCCTCTTCTTTCCCAAAGAGAAAGTATATTGAAAATCTTTATAAGTATTTTCTTTTTTCACTTTTAACTATTAATTTTTAATGAGGCCCTAACCACCTGAGTCGTTACGTATTTTTTTGTATTATTGCGATTGAATTCTCTCTGCAAGAGACGCTGCCAGGGCTGCCGTATCCTGCTTGAGCGCTATTGTTTCCTGTTCCCGCGTCGTCATGTCCCGGAGGACGCCTTCACCTTTTGCCAGTTCATCGTCGCCAATGATCAGGGCAAACCTGGCGCCTGATTTTCCCGCCTGTTTCATCTGGCTCTTCAGGCTGCGCCCCTCAAGGTCCATGGCTGCCTTCAGGCCTTTTGTGCGCAGGGTATTCGTAAGTGTATAGCCGGTTTCCTGAGCAGCCTCGCCCAGCGCCGCCACAAAAAGATCAATGCCGGGCAGGGCAGCCTCCTGCCCGCTCTGCCGCAGGAGCAGCGCCAGCCGCTCGATCCCCATGCCGAAACCTATTCCAGGCAGGTCCGGCCCGCCAAGCTGTTTGACCAATCCGTCATAGCGACCACCGGCGCCAACCGCGCTCTGAGCTCCTAACGCATCGGTAATGAGTTCAAAGGTGGTCCGGGTGTAATAATCCAGCCCTCTGACCATGAACGAATTGACCGAGTAGGGGATGTTGAGTACGTCGAGCCCCTGTTTCACGGCCTGAAAATGGTCCCCGCACCCCTCGCAGAGATGGTCAAGGATGGAGGGAGCGTTTTTATATTTTTCCTGACAGTTCGCGCTCTTACAGTCAAGAACACGAAGGGGATTTGTCTCACGCCGCCGCTCGCAGTCCTCACACAGCTGACCGGCGTGCCCTTGCAGAAAAGCGATCAGGGTCTTTTTGAAGGCCGGCCTGCACGCAGGACACCCAAGGGAGTTCATCTCCAGGCTGATCGAGAGCCCGAGTTCCTTTAAGATCAGCCATGCCATTGCCATGACCTCGGCATCCAGCCGGGGAAGGTCGGACCCCAGGACCTCGCAGCTCAACTGGTGAAACTGCCGCAGCCTCCCCTTCTGGGGCCGTTCATGCCTGAACATGGGGCCGATGGTATAGAGCCTTTGTACCGGCTGACGGACATGCAGCCCGTGCTCGACAAAGCTGCGAAGAACGGATGCGGTCCCTTCCGGCCGCATGGTAATGGAGGCGCCATTCCGGTCCGTGAAGGTATACATCTCCTTTTCCACAATGTCTGTTGCCTCGCCAATGGAGCGGACAAAGAGGTCGGTCTTCTCCAGGATCGGCACCTTGATTTCAGAAAAACCGAACCGGTGAAAAATGTCCCGGGCAATCCGTTCTATCCGCTGCCAGATCTCTACTTCATCAGGCAGTATATCCTTAAACCCTTTCAAGGCCTTAACACTCAAACCTGTTTCCTCCGGAAATTTTTTTGTATTTCGTGGTTGCGTTACGAGGAATGGCGGCCACCCTCGAAACAGTGTAAAAACAGCCAAATTTAGCGCGCATAGCCTGAAAAGTCAAGCAAAGGCGCGACTCTTACTCAATTGCACTTGACTTGTTCATGTGAAGAATTATGATTTGTCTTTAGCAAGACATCTTGCGAGGAAAAAAATGAAAGACTTTATCGTTATCTTTGCTTCCATACTTGTTGCTCTAGTTGCATATTTTGGCCTTTCCAGGACCAAACTCGGCAAATGCAGCCCCTGACTGCTTCTTTACGGGGCCTTGGGACTGGGCTTTTTCGCAGCGTATATCTTAAAACTCTTCCTGTAACTTCTTATGAAAATCAACGGAACACACTACAGAACCATCTGGCCGGACGCAGACAACCCCAAAATCATCCGCATCATTGACCAGCGGCATCTGCCGCACCGGTTTGTGATCGAAGACCTGCGAACAGTTGACGACTTTGCCGCGGCAATACAAGAGATGCACGTCCGGGGCGCCGGCCTTATCGGCGCCACAGCCGGTTTCGGGATGTACAGCGCAGTCCTTGCCGCACCCCATGACAGGGTGGACTCCTTTTTACAGCAGGCGGCGGAAAAGCTGATCGCCACCCGCCCGACAGCCACGAACCTTGCCTGGGCGGTTCAAAGGCAGCTTGCCGCGCTCACAACGGAAGCAACTCTCGAGGCAAAGAGAGAAAAAGCCTTTGCCATAGCCTGTGAAATAGCAGACGAAGACGCGGAGTTCTGCCGGCGGCTCGGGGAGCACGGCCTTGAGATTATCAAAGAAATCGCCGCAAAGAAAAACGGTGAACCGGTAAACATCCTCACCCACTGCAACGCAGGCTGGCTCGCCTTTGTGGACTACGGTTCCGCCACCGCACCCATCTATGCCGCCCACCGGGAGGGTATCGATGTCCATGTCTGGGTCGATGAAACCCGGCCCTGGCTCCAGGGCGCTAAACTTACTGCCTGGGAACTTTCTAAAGAAGGGGTGGCACATACCCTGATCGCGGACAACACAGGCGGCCACCTGATGCAGCATGGCCAGATCGACATGGTGATCGTGGGCACGGACCGCACCACCTATACCGGCGATGTGGCCAACAAGATCGGCACCTACCTCAAAGCCTTGGCGGCCAAAGACAACAACATCCCCTTTTACGTGGCCCTTCCCTCCTCAACCTTTGACTGGCAGATTACTGACGGTGTTAAGGAAATCCCTATTGAAGAACGATCCGGCAATGAGGTCAAATATGTCACTGGAATAACAGCAGAAGGGAAAACAGAAACCGTCCTTATCGCTCCGGAAGAAACCCGGGCGGCAAACTACGGCTTTGACGTCACCCCGTCCCGCCTTATTACCGGGCTGATTACCGAACGCGGTGTGACTGCTGCTCATAAAGAGGCGATTCTGGCTCTGTATCCGGAACACAGGTAGTTTCATTCCAAAAACAAAAAACGCTCCCATTGCAACAAGCTCGTTGTGATACCCGCGAAATACTCGAACCAAAAAAAAGAGACCTTGACCGAAAGATATATATGGCATATTATATGCTATATACTTTTTTATCAGAGGACGAATTATGGGAACTTCAAAAACCGCGACAGCAAGGGCTTTGCTTGACCCTGAAGTCAAACGCCAGGCAGAGGCGATCCTGAAAGAACTTGGCCTTTCCGTTTCAAAATCCTTTGAACTTTTTTATCGGCAGATCATTGCCCAGAAAGGACTCCCGTTTGAGCTTCATATTCCCAACAAAAAAACAATGAAAGCCATTGAAAATTCCCGAACCGGCAAGGGAAAAAGCTTTTCTGATGCAGAGGAGCTGTTCAAGGACCTGGAAATCTGAAGCATGCGATCGATCCGCCGTGATACCCAGTTTAAACGGGATGTAAAACGATTGAAAAAGCGCGGCCTGGATATGGACACACTGAAACATATCATCAGGCTCCTCATTAACGGAAAAAAAATCCCGCCAAAACACAAGGATCACTGCCTCAGGGGCACATTAAAGGATTGCAGGGAATGCCATATCGAGCCGGACTGGCTGCTGATATACCGCATTGAAGGCAGTGAACTCTGCCTTGTCCGAACCGGATCTCATTCTGATCTTTTCAAGTAGTATTAGTATGGCTCTAAAAAAAACGCTTTTTAACAACAACTCCCTCACACCAACCAATCAACTCATCTCATGTATACTATTTCCTTGTCAGCCGGGCTTTGAGTGGTACATTCTATTCCATGATCTACTGTAATTACTGTCCCGGTTATTGCTGTTACCGGCTGAAAGGGTCTGTCCTGCTGATCACGGCAGAGGACATCAACCGGCTGGCCCGCCATTTTAAGATCCCGGACGGCGAGGTCAGGAAACGGTATCTGGAGAACCGCAACACCTTCAAGGTGAGAGAGGACGGATCCTGTATCTTTCAGGCCACAGACAAGATGACACAGCGGTGCACGGTCCATGAGGCCCGCCCGGTCCAGTGCCGGCGTTTCCCGTATGATCAACCCTGCCCATATCTTGAGCGGGAAGATCTGCTGGAAGCAATCCTGCCGCGCCTTGAACAGTCGTTGCGATCAGCCTGGAAAGAAGAGACTGTCGAAAAAGTCGATACCATATGACAGCCCAGATAACCCTCTCGATCGCTGTCCGGTTCGGGATCAACTTTATCCATTGGATGGTCCTGGCGCATCTGCCGGTGCTCCTCAGGTCTTACGGTCTCACCGACCTTGAGTTGGCAACAGTCATCGGGCTCTTCTCCCTTTCCTCCATGGCGCTCATGCTTCCCATGGGCGTCTTTTCCGATTATTTTTCTCCCAGACGGACACTTCTTTTCGGCGCCCTGCTCCAGGCCTGGTATTTTATGTCCCTGCCGGCTATCAAGACCTTCTGGTCATTTCTCCCGATTGTCTTCATCGGCGGTCTCGGCACCGCCTCCCTTCTCGTCGTCTCCGAATCTCTCTACATGAAGCTCTTCTGCCAGGAAAAAAGAGGCCGCCGGGTGGCCATCTATCAGTTGAGCACCTATCTCGGCTACGGCCTCGGTCCTTTGGCCGGCGGTATCCTTCTGCAAAACCACTCGTACCTCCTCTTCCCAATGGCAGCAGCAGGCGCCTGCCTTGTGCTGATACTCGGGTTTTTCTTAAAAGACAGCGAACCCATTGTCTTTTCGTTTAAGGAATACGGCAACGATATCCTGCGGCCGACGCCGCTTCTGCTCATGGCCTGTATCTTCGTGATGGGAACCCATTTCGGAGTGGAACAGACATCGTTTTCCCTGTTCATGAATCAAAATCTCGGCCTCTCCTCAAAAGAAATCGGCCTTGTCTTTGCCGGCCTCGGCCTGTGGATGGCAGCGGCGGTTCCTGTAATCGGCGCCCTGCATGACAAAAAAAAGAGTGTCTTTATCTTCCTTCTTTCAGGCCTTGCTGTTTCCGGCATCTTCCAGGTCGCAACCGCCTGGACCACCGACTTTTCAAGCCTGCTCACAATCCGCCTTCTGCACACCATGGGAGATGCGGTTGCCCTCCTTGAGCTGAGCGTCCTCGTCGCCCTCCTGTTTCCTTCCCGCCGGCTCGGAGGAAACTCCGGCCTGCTCTACGCCATCCGCACCCTGGCTACCTTCAGCGCAGCTATTATTTCCGGCGGGTTCAACAAGGAGTGGGGCTACGGGGCATCTTTTTTGGGCAACGGAATCTTCGTTATTCTTTTCGCTTTAGCGAGCGCCCTGTTCATATGGTCAAGCAGGAAACGGATGCAGGCTGTCGGGTGGGTCAAGTGAAAAGGAGAAAGAAATCCGGCAACAGGCAATATCGAAGTCATTGATCTTGACAAATAGCCAGAAGCTGACCCCATCCGTTGCAATACCATTTGCTATTTCAGTTAAATGGCTGTATATTACATGCTTTACTACAGGACCTGGAAGTATCAATTCTGACCGTACAAGGCCTCTGAGAGAGGGTGTGCGGTTTTTTTTATGGCTTGGGAGTTCGCTCTGCCGGTCATCCCTCCCGGGTGCAGGAACCATCACCCACCACAGAGCTCCCGGCCTTGCGGAGCGACAAAAGGAATGTATGGATTTTAAGACCTTCAATTTTCACCCTTCAATTACAGCCGGAATCTCAGCGGCCGGCTATCAAACACCCACCCCGATTCAGAGAAAGGCAATTCCGGCAGTCCTGAAAGGGCGCGATATCATGGGGCTGGCCCAGACCGGGACCGGTAAGACCGCCGCCTTTGTCCTGCCGATTCTAGAACGGTTGCAGAGTGGTGGTCGGGGCTTTGTCCGGGCCCTGATCATTGCTCCCACCCGGGAACTGGCCGAACAGATAAACGAAAATATTTGCAGTCTGGGCCGAAAGACCGGTATACGAAGTATTTCGATCTACGGTGGGGTCAATATCAAGCCGCAGATCGCCAAGGTGGCGCGGGGCGTCGAGATTGTCGTCGCCTGTCCAGGACGTCTGCTCGATCAACTCAATCAGAAGACCATCTCGCTTTCCCGGCTTGAGGTTCTGGTTCTTGATGAGGCCGACCATATGTTCGATATGGGTTTTTTCCCTGATATCAAAAGGATCATGCAACAGCTCCCGGCGCAGCGCCAGTCCCTTCTTTTTTCGGCCACCATGCCCAATGAGATTCGCCATCTGGCCCGGAAGGTGCTGATTGAACCGGTGACGGTCCAGATCGGCATCACGGCTCCGGCAGAAACCGTCTCCCATGCCATTTACCCGGTGGCGCATCATCTGAAAACCAAGCTGCTGCTCGAACTCCTCAAGAGCACTGCCACAGAATCGGTATTGATCTTTACCCGCACCAAACATCGGGCCAAGCGGATCGGCGAGCAATTGGCCAAAAAGGGGTTCAAGGCCGCCTCAATTCAGGGGAATCTATCCCAGAACAAGCGGCAGGCAGCCCTGAACGGTTTTCGTGACGGGACCTACCAGATCCTGGTTGCCACTGATATTGCCGCCCGGGGCATCGATGTCTCGCGGGTCTCCCATGTGATCAACTATGATATTCCCGCTACCCCTGACGCCTACATCCATCGGATCGGCAGAACCGGTCGGGCCGCCAGTACCGGCGATGCCTTTACCCTGGTCACAGACGACGATATCAGTATGGTTCGCGCCATTGAGCGGGTTCTCCGCGCTTCGATTCAGAGCAAGGGGATCGATGGTTTCGATTACGATGTGCCGGCCCCGAAAAATAATCAGGAGTTCGCCCGACCACCCCGCACATCGACTCCCCGCCGGAAACCGCTCCAGAGGCAAAGAACATCAGGGGCCAGGAAGCCGACTGGGTCGGGAAAACCGAAATCGCGCCCCTCAGGCAAAAAGTCTAACACCGACTCGAAACCACGCCGTGGCGGCGCCTTCCGGTCCAGTCGTCCACAATAATGCTTTTTTCCAGCTGCGAGGTTTACGCAAAAATATTGCCGGTGAGCGTCAATCGAAAATTTTCAGAGTAACAGGATGAATACAAACGAAAATCAATCCCTCGGCGTCTTTCAGGAGCTCAATCCCAATACGCTGATCACCCCGGTTGAAAAGGCCATGGGGGTAGGTCTGACCAATCTCTGTCGGCCGTTAAACAGTTACATCAACCGGGTGTATGAGGTGGAGGGCAAAGACGGTACCGGTATGATTGTCAAATTTTACCGGCCGGGCCGATGGTCAACCGCCGCTCTTCAAGATGAACATGATTTTCTCCTTGAATTGAACGACGAGGAGATCCCGGTGGTGGCGCCGCTCCAGCATATCACTCGGAAGACCCTGGGTCTGCTGGATCGGATCCATTTTGCCGTCTTTCCCAAAAAGGGCGGCCGCAGTTATGACGAATACACTGACGACCAATGGTTTGAGCTCGGACGCTTGCTGGGTCGGACCCACCTGGTTGGCGCCAGACATCTGCCCAAGGACCGGATCACCATGGCGCCGGACCGATCGACCCGACAACAGGTTGATTATCTCCTGGCCGGCTCCTTTATTCCGGTTGATCTTGCCGGACAGTTTCAAGCAATCGCCGATGCCCTGATCGCAGAAATCACACCGTTATTCCAACAGAATGAAATGATCAGGATTCATGGGGACTGTCATTTTTCCAACGTCATTTATCGCCCTGGTGAATCGTTTTTTCTCATCGACCTTGACGATATGGCGGTCGGGCCGCCGGTCCAGGATCTCTGGATGCTGCTGCCGGGCTATCTGGAGGACTCTGTTGCCGAGGCGGAGATGTTTATCGAGGGCTATGAGACCTTTCGTGATTTCGATCGGCGCACACTGCGCCTGATCGAACCCCTGCGGGCCATGCGGTATATCCACTACATCGCCTGGTGCGCCCACCAGGTTGCCGAAGATGGCCTTTCCCGCGTTGCTCCTGATTTCGGCTCTCATGCCTATTGGCAAAAAGAGATCAATGATCTTGCCGAACAACTCGAGCGAATCCGTTCAGGCCCTCAGCAGGTCGGAAATTTCTTTTAGATCCTTTTTTCGCTTTTTCGCATAGTAGCGGGAAAAAGGATGTCCCCCGAGTGCTGAGTCAAACCAAACCGGCAAGAAATTTATCCGCTGACACCACTCGTACACCATCTGTAAAAATATCAATGCCGCTCTTTTTTACAACCTGATAAACGTATGGGGCGTTAAGCTTGGATTGGAAATATTTGAGGTGCGGAGAGACTGTTATGTTATTCAATTTTGCTTCAACCATAAACCACGGTTTCCCTTCAACCGTCACCATGAAGTCAACCTCTTTTTTTTCAATACTGCGCAGGTAATGCAGGTGGCACCGATACCCCTCGTAATCCTCAAGAAAGTGAACAAATTTGAGGAGATGCGAAGCAAGGCAGTTTTCGAATCGATGGCCTTCGTCTTGTATTTCAGACCAGTCCCAGAGATAGAGTTTTGCCTCTTTTTTTAGAGAACGGTAATTCTTGGCGTGATAGGGATACACCCTGAAGCAATAGTAAAATGCTTCAAGGATAGCGAGCCAATTGGTTACAGCCCGGTGGCTTACCTCCAGGTCTTCCCGCAGGGAGTTGAGAGACAATAATGATCCTGCACGCTCTGGAAGCATATCTCCCAGCAACTGCATGCTGGCCAAGTCTCTTATATTCTCGACTTCTCTGATGTCCTCGCGAAAAAGACGATTATTTTTTTCATTATGCCAGCGCCGTAATGTTCTTGCGTTCTGGCGGAGCAATGGCTCGGGAAAACCGCCGAAGCGGTCAAGAGCAAAAAATTCCTCTTTTGCCGGCCGGGAGGGTATTTCAATTTCTTTCAGGATAACCGGCCCACTGGGGCAGCCCAAAAGCTCCGCCACACTAAATGGATGCAGCCGGTAATAGTGATATCTCCCCTGCAGCGAATCCCCACCTTTACGAAAGACGTCAAGCCTGGAGCTGCCGGTGACGAGAAACCGGTATTTGGCCTTTAAACTGTCATATTCCCCCTTGATGTATGATTTCCATTTTTTATACTTATGGAGTTCGTCAATAATCAGCAAATCGGCATCGCCAGGCCATTCTGACCGTATCAGCTTCTGGCGGTCTTCCCGCTTGTCCCAGAGGCGGTAGCAGACGTTCTCAAAATGCTGAGCAACGAGTGCAGTGGCCATGGTGGTTTTGCCGACCTGGCGCGGGCCGCCAATAAAGACCATTTTTTCCTGCAGATCTTCCAGTATGCTGGGAACCAGATATCTTTCCTTAAACATATTTTCATTATTTCCCGGATCCGTACAGGTGTCAACAAATTTCGCGTATAAGCAAAAAAAGTTTAAATAAATTTTGCTTATGTATGAAATTTATTGATAATGAGATCAGGCGACCAGGTTACCAGACGTGACATTTTGATATTTTAAAAGTCAATGAGTCAAACAAAGACCTGACCCCCTCTGTTCGGAGGGTTTCATG
>DAOVSZ010000095.1 GCA_030627725.1 Desulfobulbaceae bacterium | reverse complement strand
TTTCCATGAGACGGAAAAGGTGGATGTTGAACCGCTTATTAATGCCGGAAAAAAATTCATCTCACCAAACCTTACAGGTGAAGCGATCCTGACCGTGGGCTCCGCCCTGCACGATATCCTCCATCCATCCTGCGGTATTATCTCCATCGGGCCATTTGGCTGTATGCCCAGCCGGCTGGCTGAATCCATCCTGAATGAAAAATTTACCAGTATGGAAAAAAGAGCCCTGATAAAAGACAACGGTGATGCCCGGCTGATGCCTCTGCTGGCAAATGAACGCAAGTTTCCATTTCTGGCAATTGAAACAGACGGCAACGCCTTCCCGCATATCATCGAGGCCCGCCTGGAGGCTTTTTGCCTGCAATCCCGGCGTATCCACCATCGGATGCTTGCGCACGCCGACAGTTACGTCCCATGAAAATCCAGCACATGCGCACGCCGGCGGGGAGGCCTTCCCTTATTTTTTCTTCTTTCCAGCAGTTTTCTTGGCCGGTTTTTTCTTCCCGCCGCATTTGCAGTCGCCCTTGCACTCTTTTGACTTCAGGTCCTTATACATCTCATACGCTTCTTTCGGCTTCAGGTTGTCATGGACCACGCCCGCGACTGCCTGGATCATCGCGATCGGCGCCTTGGACTGGAAGATGTTCCGGCCCATGTCAACGCCGGACGCGCCTTCCTGAACAGCATTATACGACATCTTGAGCGCGTCCTTTTCCGGAAGCTTCTTGCCGCCGGCCATGACGATCGGCACTGGGCAGGAGGCGGTGACCGTCTCAAAGTCCTTGGGGATATAGTAGGTCTTCACATAATGGGCCCCCAGTTCGGCGCACATGCGGCAGGCGAGCCTGAAATAGCGGGCATCGCGCTTCATGTCCTTGCCCACGGCTGTGACCGCCAGAGTTGGAATGCCATACCGGGTTCCCATATCAACTAGGCGCGTCATGTTTTCAATTGTCCTCGTTTCATACTCACCGCCGATAAAGACCTGCACCGCCATGGCGCAGACGTTGAGGCGGATTGCGTCCTCCATGCTGACCGCAAGCTGTTCGTCGGAGAGTTCCTTTAAGATGCTCGGCCCGCCGCTTGCCCTGAGAACTATCGGTTTCTGGTATTCAGGCGGAACAGTGGAGCGGAGGATGCCGCGGGTCAGCATGAGGGTGTCTGCATACGGCGCTAAAGGCAGGATCTTGACGTCGATCCGTTCGAGCCCGGTGGTCGGACCCTGAAAATAGCCGTGGTCAATGGCCAGCATGACGGTCCTGCCGCTTTTGGGGTTGAATATCCGCGCCAGCCGGTTTTTCATGCCCCAATCATGGGAATTTGAACCCTTGAGAAAAAATCCGTTGTTTTTTACCTGGGTATCAAGACAAAAATCTTTTCCTTCCTTATCTGCTTCAGGCATTGGTGTTCTCCTTCAGTTTAATTTAACGATTCCAGTAGATTGTGAAAAATTGGTTTTTTAACAGAAAAGTGGTCATTATGTTTACCACTTTTTGCTGTTATTGGTCAGTATTCTTTCCAGCTTAAGGGTGCGCGCAAGAATAAATTCGCATTTTGAGGAGTGCAATGTGACAGAGATCGGAGTCTCGCAGGCTCGCTTACCTGTGGCAAGCTGAACTTGCGAAACCGCAGGAATAGCAGCGCTCTTTTGAGGATTTCGCAAGCGAAGATCGCCGCAAGATCTGTTACAGTGTGCCCTCTAAAATGTGAAGTTATTTTTGTGAGTAACCTAAGCTTCCTGCGGTCGGATAATCACCTTTATCGATTCTCCTGCCTCAGCCGTAAGCTTAAAACCCGCAACCGCATCCGCCAGTCCGAAGCGGTGGGTGATCATCTCCTCTACCCGGACCCGGTTTCTGTGAATGAGCTCCAGGGCCTCTTTGCAGTCGACCGGGCCGCCGGCATAGGTAGTGGTGATGGTCACGTCCCGCCGCCAGAACAGGTCATTTATTGACAGGGGAAGGGTGACGCCGTCCATGGTCGGTGCAAAAAGAAGAATCGTGCCGCCGCGTTCGATCGAGTCGAATGCCTGGAGAAAGGCTGCTTCGGCTGAGGCGCAGACGATAACGATATCCGCGCCGCGGCCGTTGTTTTTTTCCTTGAACCTGGCGGCGACATCCTCTGTTGCGGAGAGTGTCAGGGTCGCCCCGAACTGTTCCGCTGCCGTGAGCCGGTAAGGGTTCAGGTCGGTGGCTGCGATAAGCCCGGCGCCGGTTGCCGCAGCAAGATGGATATGAAGCAGACCGGAAATGCCGCTGCCAAGCACGAGAACGCTCGCCGCGGGTCTCATCCCTGCCATCCTCTGGCCGCGCAAGACACAGGCAAGGGGTTCGACAAAGGTAGCGGCATCAAAGCTCACATCTTCAGGCAGTTTCCAGACGCCGCGGTCGGTATTGATGACCGGCAGTCGGACATATTCGCAGAACCCGCCCGGGTCGAAATGGGTGCCTGAGAGAAGCGTGTCACAGACCGTCTCATGGCCTGAGAGGCAATAATGACAGGTATTGCAAGGCACATGATGGGTAGCCGTAACCCGGTCCCCGGCCTTGAAAGTCGTTACCCCGCTGCCCGCCTCGACCACCTCGCCCGCAATTTCATGACCCAGGATAAGGGGGCCCCCGTCGATTCGGTACCATTCCATGACATCGCTGCCGCAGATACCGCTGCTATGGATCTTCACCAGCAGCTCGCCCGGCCCGGCTGAAGGGGTCGGGACCTCTTCAAGCCGGATATCACGGTTGTTGTAATACATTGCTGCACGCATTTTATTAAATCCTATTAACTATTCAGGGTTGATGTAGTGTAAAATAGAACTATATCGCAAACCGGAACAGCCGGAAAGTGAAAAATTCCTGTTATCTGCCGGATTTGTTCAAAAATGTGTGTAACCATTCAGGTCAGTTGAATTGAAGACAGAAGGGAATCAGCCATGCCGGAAAAAGTCTACGAATTTATCTACGATGAATACGGCAACACCAAAGAGATCAAGGTGAATGCGCGGGGCACTGCGGTGCAGGCGAACAAATATACCAACAAGGGAACAACGTTTTCCGAGGAAGAACGGAAGAACCTGGAAATTGAGGGCCTGCTTCCTCCTGCTATCCGAACCATGGAAAGCCAGGTAAAAAACAACATCCAGATCTTCAATAACAAAGAGAGCGACATTGAAAAATTTATCTACATCCGCTCTCTCTTCGACCGCAACGTGACCCTGGCGCACGCCCTGATCGCAAGCGACATCGAAAAAATCATGCGCATCATCTATACCCCGACGGTCGGTCTTGCCTGCCAGCGCTATTCCTCCATGTTTCGGATGGCCAACGGCCTTCATTTCTATCCCGGCAATATCGACCGGGCAGAGGACATCCTGCGGCAATATGGTCATCGTGATATTCGTGTCGCGGTGGTAACAGACAACCAGGGAATCTTAGGGATCGGCGACCAGGGCGCGGGCGGCATTGCCATTTGTCTTGGAAAACTGATGCTCTATACACAGGGGGCGGGGATAGCGCCCTGGCACTGTCTGCCGGTGTCACTCGACGTGGGTACGGACAACCGGAAACTCTTAAATGATGACAATTACCTCGGCTGGCGGCACTCTCGCCTCAAAGGCAAGGATTACGTCGAGTTCATCCAGCGTTTTGCGCGGGCCTTTAAAATCGTCTATCCCAATGCGCTTTGTCAGTGGGAGGACTTTTCCAAACAAAACGCCTTTGCCATACGAGATGCCTATCTCCATGATCTGATCTCCTTTAACGACGATATCCAGGGAACTGGAGCGGTCACGCTTGCCGCTGTTTTAACGGCGATGAAGATCAAGAAGGAGCAGCTCAAGGACCAGGTCTTCCTGATCCATGGGGCCGGCGCCGGAGGGGTCGGAATTGCCGAACAGATCGAGACAGTCCTTGTCGAAGACGGGCTTTTGCTGGATGAGGCAAGAAAGAGGATCTTTACCTTGGACAGCAGGGGAATCGTTGCCACAAACAGAAAACTCGAACCCTATAAGAAGAAATTTGCCAAAGACCCGGCTGCGTTTCCATGGCTCGGCGACCAGGAGAACAACGCCCTTCTGCAGGGAATAAGGAAGGCCCGGATAACGGTCCTGATCGGGACCTCTGGGCAGACAGGCTGTTTTACGGAAGAAGTGGTCCGGGCCATGCTTGCCAATACGGAAAGACCTGTTATTCTGCCGCTCAGCAACCCGACAGAGATGGCGGAGGCACAGCCTGTAGATATCTATCGCCAGAGCAAAAACCGCGCCCTGGTTGCCACCGGCAGCCCTTTTTCGCCGGTGACCGTGGATGAACGTGAGGTCAGGATCGGCCAGTGCAATAACGTCTTTGTCTTCCCAGGTGTCGGCCTCGGGGTGTTGGCCTCCGGCGCAAGACAGGTCTTGCCGTCGTTCTTTACCGCAGCAGCCCATGCCGTCTCAAACCAGATCTCTGAAGAGGACATTGATAACGGGATTCTGATGCCGCCGGTAGACAGGCTGCGGGAGATCAGCCTGCAGGTTGCCTGTGCGGTCGCAAAGGCTGCGCTCAAAGAAAAGGTCAGCGGCCTGTGCGTCTACAGCACATACCAGCATGACAACAACCCAGACCGGATCGAGATACTGATCGAGAGAATGCGATGGTCTCCCCGCTATCTCCCAGTGTCACCTGCGTAGGTCAGTAAAGATAACAATCAGCAATTATTGTCGGTCTTGGGAAATTTTAATCTTCACCGATAGCGTTCTCAGGTGCCGGAGATGTGTGTGATCGAGGCGAACAGCTAGAGTAATCTATGCTGTTTGCCTTGCGTGCACGCAGATTCGGTGCATGAGGACGCTATCGGTCGTCTGCAAGGCGTTGCAGCAGCAGCACCAGACAGAACCCACCAAGAACAAGAACGCAGGTGAGAAAGAACTCCTGGCCGAAGTCCCATGGCAGGATATTCTGCTCTCGTAAGACATGAACCTTGCCTCGGATCGTGACCGATTCGAGGGTCTCTTTCCAGGGCCAGACCTTGCGCATGGATCCGAACATCAGCCCGGTCAGGAGGCTCAAGGTGGCGTTGTGGTAGTGGTCGAGCATGTAGCTTAAGAATCTGGAAAAGGCAAGGATCCCGCAGACGCATCCGCTGCCGAAGATGATAATGATCAGGATGCTTTCAGACTGGAAGGGGTTTTTCAGCGCTCCGGTGATGAACTGGTATTTTCCGAGAATGAGAAGGAAAAAAGAGCCGCTGATGCCCGGGAGGATCATGGCGCAGATTGCGATCATCCCGGAAAGGAAGATGAACCACCATGTCTCAGGCGTGGTGACCGGGATCATTCCCACCAAAAAATAGGCGGCAATGGTCCCGATTATAAAAAAGGCGCTGCCAACTCCCGGCCAGTTTTGAATTTTTTTCCCGATGACCAGAATCGAAGCCAGGATAAGGCCCAAGAAAAAACCCCAGGTCGGGACCGGGTGGTGCTGCAACAGGTGATGCATGAGACGGGCAAGGCTCACAACAGCCGTTCCGATACCGGCAAGCAGTACAATCAGGAAACGCAGATGGATGGTAGCGAGGAGTTTTTTGAAATCGAACGAAAGAAGCGCCCGGGCCGCCTCCATGTTGACAGACTGGATCGCATGCAAAAGTTTTTCGTAGATGCCCGTAATGAGCGCTATGGTTCCGCCGGAGACGCCCGGCACGATATCGGCGCTCCCCATGCAGAGGCCCTTGACAAAAAGCAGAAAGGATTCTTTTGTGCCTGTTGGGCCTGGACTTGCCAGAAAGGCCTCTTTGAGACTTACAGAAGATAAGTTTTCTTTTGTCATTGTGAATGGAATCTCTGTCCGAAAGCTGATAGCTCAGCTGAATCACTCCTTCCAGCCGTGGTCTCCGATCAGTTTCACAAAGCGGACGGCTTCAATACATCTGGATGTTGTCCGACCGTTCTTTTTTGTCAGAACAATAAGGTCCTGGCTCAGGCGGGCGCCGGTCGGCATGACCAGAACTCCCGGGTCGGCCAGCTGTTCGATTAAGGGCGGGGGGATTTCAGGGCCGGCAGCAGTAACGATGATAGCGTCATACGGACCATGTTCCGGCCAGCCCAGGGTGCCGTCATCAGGCTTGCAGACGATATTGAGATAATGGAGTCTGTCAAAACGCCGTCTTGCTTTGATAAAAAGAGGCTTTATCCGTTCAACAGTATAGACCTTTTCGCAGAGGTGCGAGAGAACAGCGGCCTGATAGCCGCAACCGGTGCCGATTTCAAGAACGGTTTCATGCCCCTGCAGACCGAGCGCCTGGGTCATCAGCGCCACTATGTACGGCTGCGATATTGTCTGCCCCTCTCCAATAGGAAGAGGGAAATCTCCATAAGCCTGTGCATGGAGGGCATCTTCAACAAAGAGATGTCTGGGGATTGTCTGCATGGCCGCCTGGACCCTTGCATCAACAATGCCCCGGGGAATGAGCTGCTCACGGACCATTCTGGCCCGGACAGTTTCATAACTATTCGAGATCTGACTGTTCACCAGCCGTTATCCCTGTCTTTGCAAAACCTTCTTCGTCCAGAAGCCTGAATGTGCATGTATCAACTATATCGCCGGAATATGTAATAATGACGGCTTGATACTCTTCGTGTCCCAGGCTGTTGCCGATATAAGGTGTTTTCCGCATCAGACTCTTTTTGCTCTCAACATAATACCAGACCTCTTTCTCCCCAGGTGCAGTGACCTTCTGGTTCGGAAAGCCCATATAGGCGATGACGTCCTTTTTTGTAGTCTGGTTGGGGACGATGAGACTGGCGTCAGATGTCAGATGCCTGACAGGATAGCGCGCGCAGCCAAAGAGAGAAATTACAGCCAGAAAAAGAAAGACAGGAAAAACAGCCTGCGAGAAGGAGAATTTTTTATTCACCGAAAGACTTCCTTGTAGAGATGAATCTGTGGTAACCTATTGATACTTTGATTGTTGAAGATATTTCTTCTCGTTTATTGGAGAGGCAAGAGTAGCCTGATCGCTTCATTTTTGCAAGAACTTGCTTTGACGAAAGAACCGGTGGTAAAAAAAAACAGCATATATAAATTAACTATTGATTATTGCATGAAGAAATTTATATAAAAAAAGAAGTATTCTTGTAAGGTAACTATTCATCCATTCAGCTGAGGATTGTGACATGCGTTGCCCTAAATGTAGTTATATCTCTTTTGACAACCTTGACTCATGTAGAAAATGTGGAAATGACCTTGTCGAGGTTTCCAGTTTGTTACACGGAACATCTTTACAGGTGAGCCCTGCCTTTTTTCTCGGTTCGCTCGTTGGCTCAAGCTCGGCAAAGGTTGAAGAAGAGACGGATGAAGGGCTGATTCTTTCTGCAGATGAAGAGACCCTTGAGGTTGACGCAGAAGAGCCGATAGAACTCAGTGAGATGTCTGTGGAAACGGAAGAAGAGGAAATCCCTTCTATCGAACTCTCTGAGCTGGAAACAGAGTCAGACGAGACCGTAGAAATGGGTGCAGAAGAGCCTGGTCCTGGGTTGGCATTGCAGGAAGAAGAGGAAATCCAAGTAGAGGCGGAGGAGGAAGATCTGCCGGAAATAGAACTGGAGGCATTGGCTGACGAAGAAGAGGAAGGGCCTGAACTGGAAGCAGCAGCCGAGCCTGAAGAAGCTCCGGAAGTTGAGCTTGAGGCCGAACCTGCAGAGGAGCCTGGCCTCGAGTTGGGCCTGGAAGCAGCAGATGAGACAGAGGAAGCCCCGCAAGTTGAACTTGAGGCCGAACCTGAAGCAATGGCCGAAGACCTCTCCATTGGCCTTGAAGAAATCAGCCTCTCCGATCTCGTGCCGGAACAGGGCGAGGATGTTGACCTGGACACTGAAGAAGTGCCGTCGAGCATGAATATTGATGAAGACGATTTGACACTTGATCTTGGCCAGGAAGCGGATGTCGGTGAAGAGGAGGTTTTTGACTTGGCCGATATATCGAGTGATGAACAAGTGACGGAAGAAGAATCGGCTGAGGCTGGGAGCGATGAACTCCAACTCGAATTGGATGAGAGTGAAGATGTGAAACCCGCTGTTGCCGCAGCAGGCGAAGAGTCTTCTGAAATTCCTGATCTGGGACTGTCGCTGGAAACCGATGATAAATAACTCGACACAAATTGTGACGAGTCCGGCACATTACGGCCATATCACGGCTGCAGAAGAGGAAGAGATCCTGGCTGCGGCGGATTTCAGCTCACGAGCCATGGCCTTTCTGGTCGATGCCGCCATTCTCACCTGTCTGCACCTTGGTTGTTTACTGGTATACTCACATCTTCTTTTTCAAACCGTTTCCTTTGATATCTCCACCTTTTTTGGCGCCTCAATGTCCTGCTTTTTTCTTTTCTTTGCTACACCCCCTTTGGCGGCCGGGATCTATTTCACGGTTCTGCATGCATGTGGCGGCCAGACCCTTGGAAAGGTCTTTATGGGCATAAAGGTCGTGTCCCTGGACGGAGGCCCTGTCTCTCCAGGTGTTGGGTTTCTTCGCTGTGTCGGGTACATCGTCTCTTTTCTGCCGTTCATGGCAGGTTTTTTGTGGGCCGTGCTCGATAAAGAGCACGCCGCCTGGCACGACAGGATCGCCGGCACCAGGGTTGTTATGATGTAAGAGGCGTTCAGCTCTCAGCGTTCAGCAAAAAACTCAACCTTGACAACCTTGAACTTGATTACCTGATT
>DAOVSZ010000142.1 GCA_030627725.1 Desulfobulbaceae bacterium | reverse complement strand
TCTCTCACCTCACAAAAAAAAGATTGCGATTTCAATGTGTTACAGTGGGCTGTCACGTTCAGCAGAGTTGCCCTTAAGGGGCGGGGCAAAAGACCTGTTCCCCGAATTTTTGCTACGATTCCAACAAGATCCGCCTGTTGAAAGACTCTGCATAAGCACAAAGTTCCACGAGTAAATGTCACTGCCAGGCAATCTAACAGGTGGCTTTTTTTTTGGCAATCTGCAAAAAAACGATGAAGAATTTCCCCAGGAATTCGATAGTAAAGATATAAGAACAAGCTAACAGAAAAAATAATAAATAAATTTGATGCAAATGAGATCCCAGGCCAAGGCGTACAACCAATCAGGGCGATTTGAACAAAAAAATCATGGTGTTGATTTTTTTCCGCCTCAAAATGCCATTTTTTGTTTTAAGTTTGTTTTCAATGTGCCGATATGGTACTTAGAAAGGTATAATAAACAAAAAAGCAGGTTGAGAAAGTGTAAGATATTTACGCTTGGAGTCGGTCATGAAGCTCTCAAATATTTTTCCACAGATCAAGACAGACAAGGTTCAGGTAAAGAAAACCCATGGCGTCGAGGAAACAGCCTCGAGTGCTAAACCTGCGGCAACAGACCGGGTAGAACTCTCAACCAGTTCAGCAGACATACAGAAAATGAAAGAAATCCTGCAAGAAACTCCAAACGTTCGAATGGAAAAGGTCCAGGCTCTCAAAGAGCAGATCGAACGTGGCGAATATCAGGTTGACCCGCACCGGGTGGCTGATAAGATGCTGATGAGTCTTATGCAGGAGGACATCTCCATCCCGGATTGATCATAACAGTATCTTCTTAGCGCCCCTCTTCATTACTTTCTCATTACCACTGAATTCAGCCGGTTATTGCTTCATTCCAGTGAAGGCATAAATAAGCCTGCGCGAGTTTTCCTTTACGCGCTGTGGAGTCTTAGCTTTGCTGCTGAAACTATGAACGGTTTTTCTAGGGTGTCGCCTTGGCGGGAATGACCTGGTGGCAGGCATTATACTTTGCCGGATCAAGAAGGACCTGTTTGGCGAGTCGCTTTTCCGTATTGATAACAACAGGTCCCAGAAAATTGGCTGTCATATCCTGAGGTCTTCCCTGAGGGATGGTAAGAATTATGAGGAGTTCCTGTTTGCCTGGGATGGCTTCCAGCTGCAAGTCATTTTTCACAACCGGGGCAAGGACAGGCCTGTAGCCTGGATCAATGACCCCTGACTGGACAACAACAAAGGCGAGCCCGGGGTTGTCGAGAGACTGAAACCACATGAACGGAGAATCAGGTCCGTGCGCCCGTAAGACGAACTGCCTGGATTCGGGAAACCCCAAAAACGGGCTGGTCATGACGATAACCTTGTCCGGAGAAACGGTTATTTCTCCAAACCTGCTGGTCATCACCCTGATCTCCCCGGTGTCAGAACCTTTCTCAGGCGTGTCGTTTTCGACCGGACCGTCTGTCTCAATAACCGGACTGCTCGACATCGGCGCCCTCCTCAAAAATAACGTGACTCACGGCGTCTTCAAAAATTGATACTCCGCGCCGTAAAGATAATTTTCTAAACATAGAATTAATGGTAACTATAAAAAATGAGGCCTTTAAAACTCTATCGGCCTTTGTCCGGAACTTCTTCAGAGCTCTTTTCATCCGCGGAAGGACTCTGCCACCCACGGCCCTCAAAAACACCTGTAAGATCAGAGAGATCAGCCGGCGCCTCCATGGCAGCTTTTTTATTTTCTTCAAGAATCCGGAGGTAGATTTCCTCCCGGTGAACGGCGATATCGTCAGGCGCCTCCACACCGAGCCGGACTTGGCCTGATTTGACCTCCAGAACCCGTACCTTGATGTTATCGTCAACGATAATGGCCTCGCCGACCTTCCTGGCTAAAATCAGCATGCATTCGCCCTCCCTGGCTTTCTGAAACAACCCATGCACAACCCCCGGAATGAAGAGATAAAAAATGACGAAGAAATCCGTCCACCTCTTTCCGTATGGTAGCGAGCCTACAGGAAATTCACAAGACTTAACTGCATGGTTTGCGCCGCTGCTGACAGTGCAGCCTGATACGCCGTTTCCTTGGCCTTCAGCTGCATCAATGCTTCCAGGATATCCGTATCCTGTTTTTCCGAGAGATTCTCGGTAGTTGCAAGCTCTAAATTATCAAAAATCTGGCTCTGCACCACGATCCGGTTGGACCTGGCCCCAAAATCGGCAATCTGACTGGTCAACTCCACCATCAAATCGTCCAGGTCGGCCAGAGAATCCCCTAACGAATGCACCTGGATGATGTCCTGGCTGATGCCGTTGACTTCGAGGAAATTCGCATTGCCGTGCGCCCATTCAAAGGTGTAGCGTTCTGAATCGATCGTTTCCAGTTGGAGATAGCCGTCATCATCATAGGAGGCGCTCATCCCCGGGATGCCGTTTATCTTTGTAGCGATGCTCTCCGGCGTATCAATCTCGGTGTCAACCTCAATGGTCATGGCAAAGGAATGGGTGGGGGAGTAATTGTGGTCGGTAACGGTGATGCTGAACCACCCGTCGATATACTGCTGTTCCAGCACGTCCATTTCACTGTTGATCTCAGCCAGGGTCATGGTCGTATCCTCAACTTCTTCGACCCCTGTCACGGATCTATATTTATTCCCCTGCATATACTCTTCCAGGGTCTTTATGGTGCTGAAGACCCCGGTATCCATCAGGGCGTCCTGGCCGTTCTTGCTCACGGTCAGGGTGCTTCGTTTTCCTATCTTGATGTCCAGATCGTTCTCTCTGTCCCCTGCATATCTGATACTGCCTTCCTTTTCCTTCACACTGAAGACATCGATCCTGCCGTCACCGGAAATATCATCCGCCTCGCCGGTCACGGATTCGCCGCCTGCCATGCCGATTGCGGCAAGACCGGTCTCATAACTGCTGGTTGCGGTCGGGGTCGTCTCAAGGATGAACCGGTTGTCCGACTTCAACTGCACGGAGCCGAAATAGACCCTGTTGTACTGTGGGTTGGAAGGGCTTGCGCCGTTTAAGTTCGTCACCTTTTCACCAAGCGCGGATGTCTCGATATGCAGGTTTCTGCCGTCGCTTGCGGTCAGCAGGATCCTGCCGCCATTGTCGCGGGTCGCCGTAATTCCGGTCTGGCTTGTCTTGGCATTGATGGCGTCCATCAGGACATTATACTTGTCATTGTCAGAGATCGCTGTTGCAGAGGAAAAGATATCAACGCCGTTAATGATCAGATCACCGGAGGCAAGATATTCAGGCGTGGAGCCGTAGGAAATGGAGCCGTCTCCTGCCGAGTCATCGTCAATCCCTGTTTCGTCTTCACCGCCATCCAGCCCGATAATGGCCAGGATATCGTCGTCAAAGGGGTTGCTCGGGCTGGTGAGTGTAAAGGCGCTCTCTGAAGCATAGGAGAGCGTGCCGGTATTATGGGTGGCATCCGCCTCGTAGGTGCCGGCAGTAAGACCGCTTGCCGGGCCCGGAGGAGAGGCAGGACCTGTCAGGTTTGCAATCACAATGTCGGTTTCGTCGCCTTCAACACTGTTATTCAGGACCACGGAGTTGGCCACGCCGCCGTTTGATCCGCTTCCCACAACCGCTTCAACCCCGGTATCCGCACTCACGGCGTTGACCGCATCAACAACAAGATCCGCCACTTGGGCGGCAGTGCTGTTTGCCGGGATACTCACCGAGACAGCGGCGCCGTTCAGTTGGAAAGCTATTGTGCCGCCGGCGCCCGAGATATCGGCTGTTGCGGCTGAACCGGCGTAGAGCGTGGTCAGTTTTGCAGTCACCTCTGTTTCCGACTGCACCTGGGTGTCGTTCAACGCCTCGCGCAAATTATAGGCGCTCTGCATGTTCACCCCGTAGGTGGCATCCTCGACCAGATCGATCATGAAGCGTGCTACGGAAAGTTTGCCGTCATCGGCCTCATCGTTCGGGATGGTTGTAGTACCCGCGCCGCCGCCAAGACCGACCAGATCCAGGATGGAGTCATCAGGCTCTGTAGGCGGTGTTGGTGATGTCATGCTGGTGGTAATCGTATAATCAGCAGTTGCGGTCAGTGTTATTTCACCAGTGTTGTGAGTCGCATCCAGGACCTGGACCACATTGGAAAGGCCGGTGCTTGCCGGACCGCTCTCGCTCAGACCTGTAATGACAATATTTGACTCGTCCCCATCGGTGACGTTCCTGAGCACTATTTCATTGGCAGCACCACCGTTTGTGCCATCTCCGACCACCGCCTCGACACCGGAATCATCCTTGACCGCATTGATCGCAGAAACAGTCTGCTGCGCCATCTCTGCGTCTGTCGCCGGATCCGGAGTGGTCGTAAAACTGATATATTCACCATTCAGATACAAACTCACCGAGGAGGCGACGCCGCCTGTTGCAGCTACACCGCTGTGGTGCAGGGTGGTCAGGCCGGCGGTGACATTGGTGACACCTGTCTGGAGATTGACAGCCGTTTTCATATTGGCTGCGCCTTCCATGTTCAGGCCGATTCCGTTGACGAGAAAAGTGGCATCGTCAAGGTCAACGGCGCCGATATCCGTGCTGTTTATCAAAAAATCGTCTGCGACAAGATCAGAGATATTCGTCGTTGCAATCTGCCCGACCAGTCTGCTCTGCTGCCCGAGGATCTGGGCCACGTCCTTGTCGTTTATGTACAGGTTTCCACTTAACAGCTGGGTGGTATTGTCGACGGTCCCGGTCAGCATGCTTGCCTCTGTGCCGGCCTCAACCGCACTCCCGAAATGATACACCGGCACTGCCTCGGCAGTCACGCCTGTCTGGCTTGAAAGGGCGTTGATCGCGTTTGCCTTGGCATCTGCTGAAGCTGTGGCAAAGACGTCTGAGTTTCCGTCATCTGTTGCCGCCCCGATGCTGATCCCGTTGATCTTCAGATCACCGGTGGCAAGACCGGCCCCATAAGTCAGGGTGCCGTCAGCCGCCTCATCGAGAAATCCTACAGAGCCGCCGCCAAGCCCGATCAGATCAAGGATGGTGTCATCCGCTGCACTAGTGGTGATGACCATGGCATCGGTGGTGGAAAGGGAAATTTCGCCGGTGTTATGGAACTCGTCCATGGTCGCGGTATAGCTGCCTTCTACCAGACCGGGATCTCCACCTCCGGCTGCGGGCACAATATTGGCGATGGTTATGGCCGATGCATCTCCAGGAACAATATTTTTTAAGACAATAACCCCGGCAGCGCCGCCGTTGGTGCCGTCGCCAAGAAAAGCTGAAACGCCTGTCCGGTCACTTTCCGCGTTGATCGCCGCAATTGTTGACGTCACAACTTCCGCTGCGGTTTCAACTGAGACGTCAACAACGATATGGGTGTTATTCAGATCAAAAGATATCTCCTGGTTCGCTGCCGCATTCGCAGTGGCTGCTCCACCGGCATAGAGGGTCGTCAGGCTTGCTGTCACATCGGTCTGACTGCTGATGGAAGAGGTATTTAAGGCCTCCCAGAGGTTATAGGCGCTCTCCATGTTCAGGCCGTTGGGAGCGGTGGCCACGGTCAGGTCAATGCCGTCAACCGCGACAATCACACCATCGTTATTGGCATCTCCAACTATACTCGTTGTTGCCTCACCTCCGTCCATGCCGAGAGAGGTTAAGCCTGGAGCATCCAGCCCCGGCAATGTTTGCGACTGCAGCGTAAACCCGTCGGATGAATTCAGACGCAGCGACCCGAAATAAACCTTGCTCTCCGGTGTGTTCGCAGCCCCGCTGTTTAAGTGGGAAATATTTTCCCCGTTCGCCGTGGTCGCAATATGCACGTTCCGGCCGTCATCAGCAATGATCGTAAGCACGCCGTTGCCGTCCCTTGTGGCAGTGACCCCTGTTCCGGTGGCGTTGTTGATCGCATCGAGAAGCACATCATCTGTGTCAGCTGAAGAGATAAGGGTCGTGGAGCTAAAGATATCAACGTCGTTTATGACCAGATCTCCGGATCTCATAAAGCCTGCGGAAACAGCGCTCCCGGCCTCAATCTCGGCAGGAACCGCTGTCGCGGTCACGCCGTGGGTGGCGGTATCGGTGTTAATGGCGATTACCTTTGCCGCTGCCGAGGTATCGGCATACATGGTGGAAATCGTATCGTCGGCTGCAGCCGCAACCGCTGTGGTCACCCCGCTGCTCACGATCTCAAGATCAGTTGCGGTCAGACGGGGGCCATAGACAAGTTCATCGTCATTTGCCTCATCAACAAATCCCTTGTTGCCGCCGCCAAGCCCAAGAAAGTCCAAAATAGAATCGTCTGCTGGAGGACCTGTTGGTGTTGTTGTGAGGGCAAAGGAGTTATCTGCAGATATTGAGACTTGGCCAGTGTTATGAAAGTCGTCAGCTCCCTGTGTGGCAAGGGCAACATCGGTGTCAGCGGCTGTATTGTTGAAGGCTCCTATAGTTATTGCTGTGTCGTCCCCGACCGTATTATTCTTCAATATCAGTGTATCGTTCGCAGCTCCATTCGTTGTATTACCGATATCGGCTTCGACACCGGTTACTGTCGTCTGAGCATTGACGGCGGCAACCAGAGCAGCATTGGTAACAGCGGCGGCATCTCCATTGGTAACCGCAACGCTTATCGCGGTTCCATTCAGAGTAAAGGATATGATCCCATCACTGGTGGCGATATCAGTTGGGTCCGTTGAATAACTGAGCGTCGTCAAATCAACATTCATGGTGGCGCTACCATACGTGTTAGCATCCACAGCATTTTTGAAGTTAAACGCACTCTCCATATTCAACCCATCAGTGTCGCCAACAGTAAGATCAACGACACCTATACTGACGCCATTAATCATCAGGTCATTGACTGCATCAATGTCTTGGCCGTTGTCAACCGTTCCGGTCAGTTTTTCATCGATGGTGGTGAAACTCGTGCCGTTGATCCAGCTGCCGTACTCGTCGGCAATATCCACGCCGTTGATGATGAGATCGCCTGCAGTAATATCCGCAGAATTATCAACCGTGCCGGTAAGATTCTCATTCATCGTGCCCAGGATCTGGCCGTTGATCCGGTGGCCGTCTAGGTATCCGCCCATAAACGGCGCCGGCTCGGTGTCCGTATAGCCCATCGTCCTGAAGCCGCCGAAGAGGTATTTAT
>DAOVSZ010000213.1 GCA_030627725.1 Desulfobulbaceae bacterium | reverse complement strand
ATTTCCGTGTATACGGTGCTATTTGCAATAATCCGCGCTGCTCTTTTGCTCCGGTTATGCAGGTCGTTCTGCTAATTGATTCACCCTAAAAACATCTTGCAATTGCCGTATTAAATAATTACCATATAATTATGGATTTCATTTCGTTTGAATGGGATAAAAAGAAGTCACAGACTAACCTTAACAAACATAAAGTCTCGTTTGAGGAGGCACAATCTGTCTTTTTTGATCCAAGCGCCAGAATGATTTTTGACCCAGATCATTCAGCAAATGAAGATCGGTTTATTTTGCTTGGGCTGAATTCAGCATTACGGTTACTCACCGTTATACATTGCTGTCGCGATAATGATGGGAAAGTAATCAGAATAATTTCAGCCAGGAAGGCAACCAGAAAAGAACAAAAACAATACGAGAGTTATTTGCTATGAGAAAAGAATATGATTTTTCAAATTCAGTCAAAAACCCCTATGCAAAACATCTCAAAAAACAAGTTACACTCCGCTTAGGAGTCGATGTCATTGATTACTTTAAAAAACTTGCAGACGAAACAGGGGTTCCTTATCAAAACCTGATTAATCTTTACCTTCAGGACTGCGCTCATGCCCATAAAAAACTAAAACTCAAATGGATTTCATCAAAAAGGGTCGCAGAACCAGTCAGTTAAGAGGGGCTTGCTACCTGTTTGGCATGTTAGATTATCCCCGAAGAAGGTTCCGACTAAGACCTTTACGGTTTCCCCACGGCAAGCCCCTTACTTTGGCGTTGTGCCTCCTAATCTAACCGTCAATGCCTATTGACAACCTGTAGTCGACTGGATACAATATATTCATGGTCGAGATACGTAAAACTGAAACTTTTGCTAAGTGGGTCAATGGGTTAAATGATATTCATGCACGTGCGCGTATTTTGGTAAGGATTGGATGATTAGGAACAGGAAATCCTGGAGACGTCAAGCCTGTGGGGGAAGGCGTTTCAGAGTTACGGATCAATTACGGCCCAGGTTATCGAGTTTATTACAAGAAGCAAGGCCAATTTGTGATCATTTTGATGGCTGGTGGTGACAAGCGCAACCAGTCCAGAAATATCAAAACAGCTTTGCATCTAGCGAAGAATCTATAGGAGTGTATATCATGGCTAAAACTATTACAACCCGCTATGACGTTGCTGAGCATCTTCGTACCCCAGAAGAAATGGCCGCATACCTTGAAGCTTGCTTTGAGGAGGCACATGGAGATGCGTCTTCCATTGCTAAAGCCCTTGGCGATATTGCCCGTGCCAAGGGCATGTCACAAGTGGCTCGTGATTCCGGTCTCTCCCGAGAAAGTCTTTACAAGGCACTGTCTGGAGAACGTAGCCCAGCATTCGAAACAATTCTTAAAGTTATGGGGGCTCTCGGCTTAAAATTGCATGCAGAAGCGGATCAAGTAAATAGCTGAAACGGCACAACCAGACAGTAAAGCGGGACTTGCTACCTTTTTGGCATGCCGATCCAACCGGCAGGCGCCGTCGGCATCAAGGGCACAGAAATCCTTACTGGTCATGTTGTTAGCTCTGTATGGCACCTGTGAACGCTCAATGTCATCAACTTAGGGTGTGTAAATTAGGCTGGATTTATGATTGCAAACATCGCAAGTCTACATTCTCCCAACGATTCCTAAGAATTGCGATAATCGGTGACTGCTGCATCGATTCTCTATTGACGGAAAGCTCGCAGGCAGAAGATCATTCAAATCCGGGAACGAAACCGAACGTTGCATAAATCCTTTGAGCAATGGGTGATTTGATAAAATACAAGAATTTTTCTGCATTTTCCGGATTCCCGGCATTCTTGAGGCGGCAGATATAATATTTAACACTGTCTCGCTGGTCCAGAACTTCACCGGGCTCCACGACCTCAAAGGCGAGTCCTGACTCTCCGGCATAAATCGTTTCTGTTGCCCATACCGGGCCGACATCAACAGTCTTTTCCTTTATCCTTGCCGGTGTTTCCCGGTGATGAACGGTCGTTAAAATGGTTTTGCCCAAGGTTCTTTTCTCATCCATTATTCGCCTGACAAGCGCTTCTCCGCCTGCCTGCCTGTACATGGTAATGATGTGGTGTGCTATGTCTTCGTATTGTGGATCCGGTTGTGATACGCGGACATCATTTTTTCCCATGTCGGTCACGGATTTAATATTTGCCGGGTTGCCGACCGGGACCATCAGGGTAAGCCTATTGTGAAGGTATGTGAAAGAGTCTCCCTCGTCAATGAAGTGCTTTTGTTCCAGGGTTTTCATTGCCTCTCTGTTCACGGCTGAATATACGTCTGGAGAAACGTTGATGAGGTTTCCCTGAAAAACAGCCCCTCCCGCAATGATCTGTTTGAGTTCCAGACCCGGTGGCAGAGTTTCATAAAATATGTTTTTAACCTCTGGATATTCTTGTTGAAAAGCGGCAACTATTTCAGGCATCGCCATAAATTGGTTGCCGGCCATAAAAAGAACAAGATCAGCCCGGTCTGCAATATGGAGATTGTGAAGGTCGTCAGTACGTTCAGCAGGGATTTCCGGATACTTCATGCTCACATTACGTTCTCCGCATGTTTTTTCGGATTGCCGCCAGCCTCTGATTCACAGAGGGGAATAGCGACATGTCGGTATGGGGCAGGAAGAGCGAGGCGACATACTGGTCCTTGAAGTCATTGACCTCGGAGAGTTCAAAACTTGTCATCTTCCGGACAACCTCAACCACGTCCCGCCGGATATGGTTGCTCAACTCGCTCATCCAGGAGCCTAAGAGAGAACCGTTGCCGATATAGAGGATCTTGGACGGATCAACCTCGGGAAGGAGTCCTACGGTGACCGCGCTGTCAATGTCGATATAGCTGCCGAATGCGCCGGCCAGAATGATTTGTTCAATATCAGTAACCTGCAGTCCCACGACCTCGATAAGGGTCTTTATGCCGGCATAAATGGCCGCCTTGGCTCTGGTAAAATTTTCGATGTCCACCTCGTTGATGACGATGTCCTCGTCCCCGCCTGCTTCCTCCTTCCAGGCCAGGACATATTCATAGCCGCTCCGGCCCTCCCTGATCCGTGGGGTATCAATGTTTCTATTAAATTTCCCGCCACTATCTATAATTTCATATTCAAACAGGGTGGCAACAAGGATCAAAAGCCCGGAACCGCAGATGCCCACCGGCGCCTTGTTTCCCATCGTGATATTCATCGGCTCACAGGTGACCGGATTGATGCCGAAATCCTCAATCGCCCCTTCGGCGGCCCGCATCCCGTGCGTGATGCCTCCGCCCTCAAAGGCAGGCCCTGCCGAGCAGGCGGCGCAGACGAGCCATTCCCGGTTACCGATCACGATCTCGGCATTGGTGCCGATATCAACGTAAAGGGTCAAGGTCTCGGACCGGTATATGCCGGCCCCCATGACGCCTGCAATAATGTCGCCGCCGACATAACTTGAGATGGAAGGGTAGACAAGAGCGACCGCATGAGGCGCAAGATCGAGATCAAGGTCCGTTGCCCGTACCGGCGGAAAAAAGGTGCTGACCGGCACATAGGGCGAACGGCGGATATTGTGCGGTTCCAGGCCCAGCAGGAAATGGGTCATGGTGGTATTGCCGGAAAGGGTGATGGAGCTGATCTCGTCTCTTTCCACCGCCGCCTTTTGCAACAGGTGTCTGATGATGGAGTTGATCGTGTTCATCATCAAGTCATGCATCTGATCGAGGCCTTCTGGTTTCTCCGCATAGACGATGCGCGAGATAACATCCTCGCCGTAACTGATCTGCCCGTTATACTCCCCCTTGCAAGCAAGGACCTTGCCGCTCAACAAGTCCAGCAGATTTCCGTAGATAGTCGTGGTCCCGATATCGATTGCTATCCCGTAGTTCCGGTGCGACCAGTTGCCCGGCTGAATATCAACGACCATGGCCTTGCCACGCTCGTTGACCGGTCGGGCAAGGGTAACGGTGACGAGAAAGTCCCGCTCCCTGAGCGCGCTTCGTATCTTGCGCAAGGTCTGCAGGGTCACGATGATCCTTCGCTCGTCATACTGGTTGTTAAGTCCCTGGATGATGCGACCTGCGTCAGCCATGTTATCGGTTGCCGAGGGCGCCGGCAGCGCCATAACTATCTTTTCGACCGGCGGGATAAACACCCCTTCGCTTTTCAGGGATTCAACATGAAAGATATGGAGCCGGGCCTGGTTCCTGACAGGGACTTCGGTGGTAAGTCCGCCTTTGGCAAGCTGGGACTCTGTCGGGATACGGATGGTGACATCGCTTGTGACCGCGGCAAGACAGGCCTGCCTGATACCCTTGTCAAAATCTTCGTCAGAGAGTTTCTCACTCCTGCCGCCGGCAAGCTCACCGGTCTCCAGGATAATCCGGCACTTGCCGCAGAGGCCGCTGCCGCCGCAGGAGGCGTTGATATGGATACCGGCCTTTCGCGCCGCTGCTATAACGGATTTACCGTCTTCTACCTCGACGTTTCGTTCTGCAGGGAGAAAAGTGACTTTGTGCATGCTTTTTATCCCCTCTCTCTTCTCTTCGGCGCTTTTTTAAGCCGCACCGCACAGACCTTTGCCTCGGCAATCTTACATATCGGGTCTAAAGCATCGTTGGTCAGGAGGTTGGCAGCAGCTTCCTTGTAGTGAAAGGGGATGAAGACCACCCCGGGCCCGACAATATCAGAGACCCGCGCTTTGAGCCGGATGCTGCCGCGACGCGAGGTTGCGGTCATGAAAGTGCCGCTTTCCACCTTCATCTTCAGAGCATCCTTGCTGTTTATTTCGATAAACGGTTCCGGGGCGACGCTTTCCAGGGCCTTGGACCTTCTGGTCATGGTGCCTGTATGGTATTGAAAGAGGATCCGGCCCGTGGTCAGGAGAAAAGGATATTCTTTGTCCGGCAACTCCTTGGACTCGAGATAAGGGACCGGGGTGAAGGCGGCCTTGCCTCTTGGAAACCCGTCTTTAAAGAGATAGGTCGTCCCCGGACGGTCCCGCCTTGTGCAGGGCCACTGCTTGCCCCTGTCTTTCAGGCGCTGATACGTCATGCCGGCCATGGCCGGCCACAACAGGCAGGCCTCCTGAAATAAATCCTCAGGCGTTATGATCGGAACGCCGTTTTCCTTTTCCGGCTTCTCTACCTGGAATCCAAGGGCCTTGATACTCTCCTGGACATGGTTATATCCCAGGGTGGACGAGAGCATGCTGATGATGGTGAGATCATCTTTTGCTTCGCCTGGGGATGAAATCGCCTTGCGCACCCTCTGCACGCGTCTTTCAGTGTTCGTAAACGTCCCTTCCTTTTCTGCAAAGGAGGCAGCCGGCAGGACCACGTCGGCAAGTTCTGCGGTCTCGGTCAGGAAGATATCCTGGACCACGAGGAAATCGAGGTTCTTAAACGCCTTCAGGGTATGGGTCATGTTGGGGTCGCTTAACGCAGGGTTT
>DAOVSZ010000282.1 GCA_030627725.1 Desulfobulbaceae bacterium | reverse complement strand
TTACCAGTGCCTTAGATTCGTTCGTTCGGAGTCTCGTTCCTCGCTTACCTGGGCCTTTGAACTATAGCCCCTCTATGTGAGAAGGCCAGGTAAGCGTAGACTCCGAAACGGATGAAGATGAGGTGCTGGTGAACGCTTACTTTTAATGATACGTGAGGCCATCAAAAATAGTCAAGCTGGAATGCTGATTGAAGCCTCCACCGGTTTTTTTATGTGTAGACAGCCTTATGCGCTACCTCCATGATCACCTCGGCCAGGGTCGGATGGGCGTGGATCGTCTCCGCCAGGTCGTGGAGCGTGGCGCCGACCTTTATCGCCAGGGTGCACTCTGCGATAAGGTCTGTTGCATGCGGACCGATGATATGGGCGCCTAAGACCCTGCCGGTTTTCTCTTCTGAAACGATCTTTGCCTCTCCGGCGATTTCACCGATGACCTGGGCTTTGCCGATCACCCTGAATAACACTGAGTCGGATCGGAATGAAAGACCCTTTTCTTCCGCCTCTCTTTCAGTCAGTCCGACGCAGCCTATCTCCGGCATTGTGAAGATTGCCGAGGGTACGGCGCTGTAATCCATTACTTTGTTTTCACCCAGAGCATTCGCGGCAGCTATCCGTGCCTCAGCTGAGGCGACATGGGCAAGCATCACATGGCCCGGCCCCAGGACATCTCCGATCGCGTAAACATCCGGATGTGAGGTCTGAAGGGTCGCGTCAACCTCAATCCATCCCTTTTTATCGGTCTTTATCTGCATGGTTTCAAGCTGCAGGCCGTCAGTTGCCGGCGCTCGACCGATACTCACCATGACCATGTCCGCAGTGATTTCTCCGGGCTGGATCGTGCTGTTTTCATCCGCCCATGGCGAAGGACCTGTGGATATGGTGAGCAGAGATCCGTTCCGCCTGATATCCGTCACCGTCGAATTTACGGCTGTATCGATCTTTTTTTTCTTCATCTCCCGCAGGAGTGTCTTCGAACATGACTCATCCACGCAAGGTATGGGCAGCAGCCGTCCCAGACCTTCGATGATGGTGACCTGTGCGCCGAATGCGTTCAGGATATTTGCAAATTCACAGCCGATCACGCCGCCGCCGACAATGACTGCGGATTTTGGCACGGTGTCAAGAGCGAGAAGTTCGCTGCTGGTGACGATATTTGTGTTGTTAAACGGGAGCCCGGGCAGTTCCATGGGGGACGAGCCGGTGGCAAGGATCAGTTTGTCCCACTTTATCTCTGATTTTTTTCGATCAGGCGTTGTTATCATCAGGCGGCCCTTGCCGCTGATTGACCCGGTCCCGCGCATGACCTGAATTTTGTTTTTTGCCATCAGCTGTTCAAGGCCTGCAAGCTGGGCCTGAATAATTTTTTCTTTTCGGGCCTGGAGTTTGACAAGATCAGCTTCCACTCTGCCAACGCCTGTGATACCGAATTCATCGCTTTTTTGTATCTTTTCAAGCAGGTCGGCCGAGTGTCTGAATATCTTGGTCGGGATGCAGCCCCAGTGCAGGCAGGTCCCGCCCAGCGCCTCTTTTTCAACCAGGGTGACCTCGGCGCCGCCATGGGCTGCATGCACTGCAGCCACGTATCCGCCGGGGCCTCCGCCTACAATAACAAGTTTCAGGGGCATGGGTTTCCTTATGAAAAGTAATTTAACAACTCAGGTATGAGCACAAAGTTACAAAAAACTCCAAATCCCGCCTTGGCGGGACAGGCCGTAAACTGTCAACTGATTACAGTATAGCAGAACAGGGATGAGGAGACAATTATGGTATGATCCTTATAACCTCAAGAATTTACAAAAAATTTTTCAATATTTTGCAGATACGTAGTAAAATAAAAGTATAAGATTTTTTTAACTGCACGATTCCTATCTATCCAGGCTTGGAGGTTAGAACCCACTTATGACAGAGACTGAAGAGTATCTTGAGACACCGCTTCATGACTGGCATATGCAGCACGGGGGCAAGATGTCCTGTTTTGGCGGCTATCACATGCCGCTCTGGTATCAGAAGGGGGTGCGGGAAGAGCATCTGACCGTGCTGTTACAGGCCGGGATGTTTGACACCAGTCATATGGCGGTTGTCATGGTCAGCGGAAAAGACAGCTTTGATCTTCTTCAGTACTGTTTTTCAAAAGACCTAAACGCCTGCGTTGGTCCGAAAAAAAGACCTCTTGCGCCGGGAAAAAGCGTCTACGGTGTTTTTTTGGCGCCGCATGGCTACGTCATTGATGATGCCATTATCAGCCAGCTTGACAAGGACCTTTTCATCATTTGCGTGAATGCCGGGATGGGTCAGAGCGTCTCCCACCACCTTGAGGATGAAAAGGAAGGCCGTGAGGTCGCGATTGTCGATTATACCGGCAGGCTGGCAAAGGTCGATATCCAGGGCCCGGCGTCTGCCAGGGCGCTGGCAACGGTGCTTGCCGATCCTGAGAAGGTCTTTTCACGGCTCACCTATTTTTCCTGCAGAGGTCATTTCGACCCATTCTCTCCCTTGGCGGACAAGGTGCGGCTTGTAAGCGGCGCGCCAATCCTTCTTTCCCGGGCAGGGTATACCGGCGAGTTCGGTTTTGAGATTTTCCTGACCACGGACAAGGTCGTCGATTTCTGGGAAGAGGTCCTTGCCAAGGGTGAAGACTTGGGGCTTATCCCGTGCGGGCTTGCCTGCCGCGACTCGCTCAGGGCCGGCGCTGTCCTGCCGCTCTCTCACCAGGACATAGGCAACTGGCATTTTGTCAACAACCCCTGGCAGTTCGCACTTCCGTATAACGATGACGGGTCCGGGTTTACCAAGGATTTTATCGGCGCTGATGCGATCCTTCATTCGACTTCGCGTCTTCTCACTTACCCGTTTGCCGGTTTTGACCCCAGGAAGGTGGACCGGGGTGAGCATACAAAGGTTGCGGATGAAAAAGGAAAGCTCCTGGGCACGGTCCTCTCCTGCGTCACCGATGTCGGGATTGACCGGATTGACGGCAGGATCGTGAGTATGAGTCAATCTGATCTGCCTGAGGGGTTTCGACCAAGAGGACTCTGCTGCGGGTTTATCAAGGTGCGGCGGGCCTTGGAAATTGGCGAACGGGTTTTTCTGCAGGATGCCCGGCGCAAACTTTCGGTTGAGGTGGTGGATGATATCAGGCCGAACCGGTCGGCCAGGAGAGCAATGAAAGAAATGGTGTAGTGAGCTAATAGCTAATAGCACAGCAATGTCATAAACTTAAGGAAATCTGAAAAAAAATAACAATCGAATGACGAATTACGAACAATCGAACAATCGATCAAAATACTCTTTAAAAGCTGGAACTCGGCTGAAGAGTGCCGATCTGTTCGAATGTTCGTCATTCGAATATTGGTCATTCGATTGTTGCTGTTAAGTTTATGACATTGAATAGCACAGAAGGAGAATTCGATGAAAGAGGTGAGCGAGCTGGATCTTCCGGCTGATATTCGTTATGCGGAAAGTCATGAGTGGGTGAAGAAGGATGGGGACGAGGTGACGGTCGGGTTGAGTGATTATGCCCAGGACCAGATGGGCGATATCGTGTATGTTGAACTGCCCGAGCCCGGGGCTTCCTTTAACAAGGGCGATGAATTCGGCACCGTGGAGTCGGTCAAGGCGGTGTCTGAGATGCTCATCCCGGTGGGCGGTGAGATTGTGGCGGTGAATGAGAATCTTGCCGATGGACCGGAACTGGTGAATTCCGCCCCGTATACCGACGGCTGGATGATCAGGATCAAACCGGATGACATGAGTGAATGTGACAACCTCATGGACAAGGATGCGTATCTAAAAAAACTTAAGGGATAAGACCATGCGATATCTTCCCCATACCCCTGAAGACATTGCCGAGATGCTTCAGGTTGTCGGCGCAAAGTCGCTGGATGATCTGTTTGCCGAGGTTCCGGATGAATTGAAGTTGAAAAAGGGGCTCGATTTTCCCG
>DAOVSZ010000117.1 GCA_030627725.1 Desulfobulbaceae bacterium | reverse complement strand
GGCCTTTTCCTCTTTTTTATCCTCTTTCTTTTCTGTCTTTGCGAGAGGCTCTTCTTTCTTTTCAGCCGCCTTTGCAGCTGTCACCTTTTTCTTTACAACCGATTCTTTTTCCTTTGCTGCCGCTTTCTTCTTCGTTACTGACGCGACCAGCGGCACTTTCTCTTCTTTCTTCTCTGCCTTGACTTTTTTGGAAATCGTTACGGTCTGTTCTTTTTTCGCCGGCGCCCCACTTTTTACAACTGCCCTGGCAACTTTTTTTTCCACCAGGATTCGGGGCTCTAGTATTTTCACCTGTTTTTGAGCAGCTGAAACAGGCAACGCTCCTTTCATCTTGTTTTCCAGGTTCTTTACGTATCTTTTTGCCTTGGCGTAATATCCCTGAGCAGCAGCAGCCTTGTACCAAAACAGGGCCTTCTTAAAATCCTGGTCCACGCCGAGCCCCTTTTCATACATCATCCCCAACTGTGTCTGGCCCCTGGCATACCCCTTTTCCGCCGCCTTCCTGTACCACTGTATCGCCTTCTTATAGTCTTTTCCAACGCCATTGCCGGCCTCATACAAGACCCCTAGATTTACCTGCGCCCGAGCCAGACCTTGCTTTGCAGCCTTTTCGTACCAGTAGGCGGCCTTGGCCTGGTCCTTCCCGACCCCTTTTCCCAGCTCATACATCACCCCAAGAGGCCGTTGGGCCCTCGAATACCCATTTTCCGCCGCTTTTTTGTACCAGTAAAAAGCCTTGGCATAATCCTTTGCGACACCTTTCCCGTTTTCGTAGATCCAGCCCAACCGGGTCTGCCCGTTCGAATCTCCCTGGTCAGCAGCCTTCCTGTACCAGAACAAAGACCTGATATAATCAACCTTGACCCCTTCCCCGCGCAGGTATTTCCGGCCAAGCAGATTCTGGGCCTCGACCGAACCCATATGTGCCTGTTTAATAAGCTCACTCAGCTCTTCACCGGCAAAGACAACACTCCCTGAAATGAGAATTGCCAGAAGCAGAGCAGAAAAAAACCGCATATATCTTCCCCACAAAATCAGTTAATTCAGGTAAAACTATCTCAGTTCAACCCAGAATTCTCCAACCACAATATCTTTATAGGTCGCAAGAATCGGATAACGCTTCCCACGCTTTTTCACGGAATAACGGCGCCAGAGATCCTGGTCCGTATATATGGGAAACAGAAGGTCATTCCCATCGTTCACGGATTTCGGCGGGGCAAAACCTTTGAAGTTGACAATGACATCATTATCCAGCCTGGTAATATTCGTCCGGATCCCTTGCATGGTCAGCCGGGCGCCCTTCTTCACCTGCAGGGTCCCTTTATTTGCCACATTTCTCAGCTTCCCGTTCTCATCAATCATCAAGGTCTCGACCTGAAGTTCATCTTCAGATATCAAGCGCTTTTGCTCTTTGACCCGGGCAAGCTCAGGCTTTCCGAGTTTCAAGTCAACCCAGCCGCATTCCTGGGCGTCCTTCCTGACAATAATCCTTGTCTTCTCTGAAAAACGAAACGATCTGTTCGTGTCGTTCGTAGTTCCAATACCGGCAATATCAGCGACAAGACCGCGTTCATAATTGGCAATTATGTCAGTTACAACGAAATCGTCTCCATATGCAAGCTCCAGTTCCGTTCCATGCTTCAACGCCAGGGGATGGCCGTTATTTATCGTGACAAGCAGATAATCAAGCTTTGGAGGAGAGACAATAAACCCCGGCGGGTCCAAGACGATCCCGAACTCCTCCATCATGGTGTTGATCACAAGTTTATGCAGCCGGATCTTTGTTTTGAGCGATTTGATCGACTTTGAAGTCTCAACACCGAAGGCAGGGATATGGGCCGTGGTCAAGGCATAGTAGGTTGCCGACTTGCGCTGTTCCTTGTGTATTGATTTTGAAGAAAGGGTATCGTGGTCACTCACCCGGAAACGGTGTCGCTTGTTATCAATCTGGGGATTGACCTTGTCAACGACTTTGCGTGCAATATCTCCTAAGTGGATCGTCCTGTTTTCCCCAGGGACCTTGTATGTCTTGGCGTCAAAGATAATCGACTGTCCGTAACGTTTGGGATTTTCAATCGCACTGACCCACACAGGATTATAATACCCCGAACCTTCGTGCAGGTTGAGCAGGCAATCGCTCTCGGCAATCAGATGCTTGAGTACCGTGACCACCTCTTCTTCGAAATTGTTCTTCCGCTTCTCCTCTGTATCGAATTTACGGTTCATATCCCCGGTAAGGCCTTCCCGACGATTCAAAAGAATGGAATAAAAGTTGGCGCGAGGGACAACGATCAGGTTGCCTTTTTTAAGATTGATGTCCGCGTACAGGTCTGCCGTCAGATAGGACCCGGGCTCATCCCCCTGAATACCACCGATGATCATCACGGTCTTGCCGGGAATATCACCGAAGATTCTGTACACATGGAGCTCATGGTCCGTATTCGGCAAAAAGACCTCATGGCGTATCTGGGCGAAAGCAGTATGGGTAAAGGCTCCACCAATCAACATCAAAAAGATCGTCAGCCTGAAAAATTGTTGCATCTTCATTTAGTTAAGCCATAATTCCCGAGTAATCCCCCACCGGTCTCCTTCATGGAGGAGGTGGAGAGTCTTACGCCCGTCTGCGGCGAACGTGTCAGACTTATATTGTTGACGAAAAGTCACCTTTGCCCCTTTGTCGGTCCAGTCTATTTTGGGGGCCGAAAGCTTGACCGAAATGGTTTTGTACTTTCTGTTCAGCCTCGCTTTATATTTTTTCCAGGCGGCACGGTTCATCTTTCTGCTGACAAAGGTGTCCAGATAACAATCGATATACTCATCTATCTGTTTTGACTGCCACGCCTGACGCCATTTCTCAATAAAGTCAAGCAGCAACTGTTCGTCTTTTGGATAGTCCGGGAGGGTGTTTTCCGGAACATGTTCGTCTTTTGGATAGACTGGAAGGGTGTATTCCGGAACAACATCGGCAGCTGCGACCTTGACCTTGACAGGGGTCGAGGTGATGTGGATCGGTGAAGTCTGCCAGATGCGATCACGGGAGAACCATCCTCTGCCGGGGGTGAACTCAAGATAACTCCTGCTGTATCCGCTCACGCTTGAATACTCGTTCTGTTTTTTGATGAATTCGCCGACAGCTACTGTCTGCAGGCCATCATTAATGAGGTAGAGCGAAGCAAACTTTACATTCGAAAGGCCTATTTCTTCAGGAAGCAGCAGTGGAGTGAGCAGATCAAGCCGGTTATCAAAGTATTTTATCTCCTGATACTTGAAAACGTCCCTGCTGGGGACAATGACAATCGGAGTGAGGTCCTTCTGGAGGTAGCCGACCAGTTCATCCAGGTCCGAATTATGCAGCGTGATACAGCCGTTCGTACTGTTCGGTTTCAGTTCCTTGTTGGTGCCGTGAATATATATGCCATCACCGTTTCTTCCCGAATTTTTATCAAAGATATTCGGATAGTCCAGATGAAGGGCGCGTTTTCCAAAAATAGTGACCTTCCTGTCGGTAAAAATTTTTGTAATAAAATAGATTCCTTCAGGCGTCCTGGAATCACCACTCACCTGCTTCTTGCCGTTGTTTTCACCGGTTGCGCATGGATATTCCGCTATTGTCTTTATCTCCCCGTTATATTCAAGGACCTGCAACCGCTGCCGATCTTTCTCAACCAGGACAAGACGGACCGGATCTTCACCGCTTAAGACCTTCACCCACCTGTCATAGGAGAGCGGCGACCCCTTTGTTCCGGTCAGCGAGTCAAACGCGTGCTCCGCTCCTAACGCCTGGAACTGCTGTCCAGGCAAAAAGAGAAAAACAAAAAGCAATGCAAGAGAAGAGAATGTTATTTTCATAGATGTACCACAGTCAACCGCATAGTTACGAAAATCACTGAAAAGCACCTAACATCAAGAGCGAATAATAAAAAATTTCACCTCTAAATTATACTTAAGTTTTTCATCTTTTTCAAGCCACAAAACAGAAAGTAATATTCTGGAATTACTTCAAATCTTGAAAGCGGCAGGCCTCTAAAACCAGGTTTTTCAACCCCCGTACAAAACCGGCCTCGACATTCAACGCCTCAGTGCGCCTCATCCGCACCCCGAGAGAAGCGGCCAATTCCATGTATTGAATATCAATCTCATACAGTGTTTCCACGTGATCAGAGACAAAACTGATCGGCACCATGAGTATATTGCCACACCCCTGCCCTGCCAGTTCTTCAAGCATCTCCGGGGTTGAGGGGGAGAGCCACTCTACCGGCCCGCTTCGGCTCTGAAAACACAATTTCCCTGCGGTCCCGGTCTTCTTCTCAACCGCATCGATTGTTTTTTTCAGGTGTTCAAGATAGGGATCGCCCTCCTCAATAAACTTCACCGGCAGACTGTGAGCGCTGTAGACAATCTGGACAGGCCCTTCTTCAAAACTCTCCAGTCCGCGAAGAATGGTATTGGCAAGGCTCTGAATATAATCCGGTTGTTCAGGCCAGAATGGTATTTCGATAAGTGTAAAGGAGGGATGAAAAGCGGCGGCCGCCCTTTTCAGGTCATCGAGCGATGACCCGGTTGTGGCAACAGAGTAATGAGGATAAAGTGTCAGGGCGATAATCTTTCTGATTCCTGCTTGCGCAAAGGATGCAAGAGTTTCATGTGCGTATGGCTCCCAGTACCTCATCGCCATGGAAACCTTGAAGGATGCGTCCCTGTTCAGCTCTTCTTCAAGCGCCTGCGCCTGTTCCGATGTGATACGGCGCAATGGCGACCCGCCTCCTATGAGCCGGTAAGACTCCCGGCTCTTCGGGGCGCGCCGTTTGGCGATCCACCAGGCGATCGGCTTCTGAAGGAAAACCGGGCCCAGCCGGATTATCTTTCGGTCTGAAAAAAGATTATAGAGAAAGGGCCGCACATCCTCCAACCGTTCAGGGCCGCCCAGGTTAAGAAGAATAACCCCTATTGTCTCCGCCATTGAATATCTTTCTCCGCAATTCAGGTAGAATCTCGCAGCAAAATAGATTGCTTCTTGTGAACCAGTCGAACAATGTCTTCCGGCCGGAAATCGAGATCGGCAAACAGGATGCTCTCTATCAAATGGCAGTGTTTGAAATTTTTCCGGATGGCCTGTTTCAACTCGGCATTTTCACCAGCATACCTCTCTATGATATAATCGAGGCGGTCGTCAAGGTCAACTATGGCATCGTGATTTACACGCTTGTCCGCATAATACACGATTTCCTTCTCGGTGCATACGGGGAGGGGCACTCCATTTTTAAGCACAACATGCTCCGCTACGATATCGGCTATCGTGTCGAGCTGATGCGAGCGGCAGATATCCGAACCTTTGCGGGCATGATCCTCCAGGGTGTTGAGGCAGGGGGTCTTGCCGATATCATGGAGAAGGGCTGCTGCAAGCGTCAGCTCCAGTGAGATGGGATGACCGGCATTTTTAACGCCTCCGGCAATAAGCTCGGCTATCCTGGCAACCATAATGGAGTGGGCCCTGATATTTTCCAGCATGCCGTGGACCGACATGAGGTGAAAACATTCTTGCGGTGTTGGAATCACGGTTGATTTTAGATTTTAGATTTTAGATTTTGGATCTCGGGTTATTCCACTTCCCTCTCTTATTCTCTTAAACTCAGTTTGTGGACCAGTTCAACGCAGAGCTTTGCCTGTTCCGGCGGGGTTTCCGGCAATATGCCATGCCCAAGGTTAAAGATATGGCCGCGTGCCGTTTTTGCCTGCTCCAGAACATTTTCAATCCGCTTTTCCAGTTTCTCAGGCGGCAGCAGAAGGGCGATCGGGTCCATATTTCCCTGAAGGGAGACATCTTGGCCCACACGGGCTACTGCATCATCAATATTGATCCGCCAGTCAAGCCCCAGAACATCGGCGCCGCTGGTTTTGGAAGTCTCAAGCAGGGTCGCCCCGTTATTGGCAAAATAAATGATAGGCACATCAGTCGTCTTCTTCAACTCGCTGATAATTCTTCTGACATAGGGGATGGCGAACTCTTCAAAATCACGAGGAGCGAGCGCCCCTGCCCAGGAATCGAATATCTGCAAAGCCTGGGCGCCGGCAGCAGCCTGGGCCTGCAGATACACAAGGGTGCAATCGGTGATCTTGTCCATCAGTGCACGGTAGATTTCCGGCGCCTGATACATCATCTTTTTGGTGTTCCAGAAATTTTTGGAAGAACCACCCTCTATCATATAGGTTGAAAGGGTAAACGGGGCGCCGGAAAAACCGATCAGCGGGACCTTGTCAGCCAGTTCTCGCCGAAGAATACGGATGGTTTCCATAACGTACCCCAGCTTTTCTTCAGGGTCCGGCACGATGAGATTTGCAACATCTGCCTGACTTCTGACCGGATCCGCTAAAATCGGCCCTTTTTTCTCCTGAAAGTCGAGCGGCATTCCCATTGCCTCACAGGTCACGAGGATATCGGAAAAAAGGATGGCGGCATCTACACCGATAATATCAACCGGCTGCAGGGTGACTTCCGCCGCCCGTTCCGGCGCCTTGCACAGGTCAAGAAATGTGCCCATCTTTCGAACTTCATGATACTCGGGAAGATAGCGCCCTGCCTGGCGCATGATCCAGATTGGCGTATAAGGGACGTCCTCTCCCCTGCAGGCCTTTAAAAAAGTTGTATTCATATCGTTACTCTTTTATGTATATAGTTTGACTTCTGACCCCTGACCCCTGGCTTCTGACCCCTGGCCCCTGAATTTCATTTCATCTTCCGTGGCACATAGTTGCAAAAAGGCTCTTCAGCCAGAAAATCACCGGTCATCGAATATGCCCGTGCCCTGCAGCCGCCGCAGACATTTACATACTCACAGGCGCCGCAGCTGCCTTTGTACAATTTAAAATCACGCAGTTGCTGGAACAGCTCAGACCCTTCCCATATCTCCTTAAAGGATTTTTCGCGGACGTTCCCGGCCGATTTCGGAAAATAGCTGCACGGCAGCACCTCTCCATCGACATCGATCAGGCAGATCACCTGACCCGCCAGGCACCCCTTGGAGCCGCCGGTTGAAAATTTAAGGTTCCGCCGCTCGAATTTTTCACCCCGCTCCTTTGCAAGCTGTCTGACAATGCGGTAATAGTGGGGCGCGCATGTCGGTCGGACCAGGAGTTCGTCTTCATTCTTTTCCATCTCATAATGCCACTCCAGCAGCTTTTCATAATCCTCTGCCGAGATGAGTTCTTCCATGATGTCCTCGCCGCGGCCGGTCGGCACGATCATGAACATATACCAGGCAGTGGCCCCAAGTTCTTTTGCCAGCTTATAGACCTTTGGGATTTCATCCTGGTTCCGTTTGGTGAACGATGAGTTAAACAGAAACTGAATCCCGTTTTTTTTAAAAAGTTTTGCCGCCCGGACCATCCCGTCAAAAGCGCCCGGCTGATTGCGGAAATTGTCATGGACTTCCGCCGAGGCCCCATCCATGCTCAAGGAAACCATCTTCATCCCGGCATCCTTGATCTTCGAACAGATCTCCTCGGTAACCAGGGAGCCGTTGGTGGCAAGACACATCCGCAGGCCCTTCTCAGTACCATAGCCGGCAATATCAAAGATATCATGACGAAGCAACGGCTCGCCGCCTGAAAGGACAACAACCGGCTCGGCATACGACGCTATATCGTCGATGACCCTTTTCGCCTCCTCAAGGGAAAAATCCGGATGTTCCTTCGCCTCCATGGTCGAAGAAGAACGGCAGTGCACACACTTCAAGTTGCAGCGCCGAGTCGTTTCCCAGGCTATCCATTTCGGTTCAAATTCCATAATTGATCCTCTCTACATCCCTCATACACAAAATCCACGCTCAACCTTATCCCTATCAAGCCCCTTTAAACGGTCACAGGTGCCGGAGATGTGCGTGATCACGGCGACCCGCTATCGTCGTAT
>DAOVSZ010000320.1 GCA_030627725.1 Desulfobulbaceae bacterium | reverse complement strand
GGGTAAACTTGATGCCCCGTGTCCTGATCGTGGCTGATTCTGAAAAAGGAACAGCGCTCGCAATGGCCTTGATCCTGTCAGTTCCGGCAGGTGGAGTCACTTCAAGTGAGAACGGCGCATTCACCGGCGGGATCCGGTAGATGATGCCGGGCTTGCAGAAATTGTCTTTCTGGTACGGATTCGGGAAGATGGTCGTCACCTCGCCGTCAGGCGTCGCATCGATGATCTTGACATAGAGGGGCTTCTTTACCTCAAAAGAGACGGTCAGGGTATCTCCAACCCGGTAACTCACAGCATCCGTCCACAGCCGCAGGTTGCCGTCATCGCTCACTCCTTCATTGGCCGGCTTTGCCGGTTGTGCCTTACCCATTTCCTGGACCGCTGCCGCAGCCCACTTGTGATGGACCGGCTCTGCCCGCTGCCAGCCTTCGGCAATGGAGACGATCTCACCATTCCGCAGCCGTGTCATCTTCAGGCTGACCCGGACAAAATCGTTCTCGATCGTCACCCTGCCGGTCAAGATAAATTCTGCATCGAGCAGGTTCCTGGCCCCCTTGTCTCCGCCTCCCTCACTCAAGGCATCGGCAAGGTCCCATTCATCCAGAATCAGTTTCAAATCGCGCCGTTCAATAAACTGCAGGCCCCGGGCACTCCCTGAGTTGACAAGGACCGGTTCAAGCTGCAGGAAGACCTCATCCGCCAACCGCGACTTTTTACCGGAACTGTTAATAAGTTCAATAAAGGCAACCGTCGCCCCGCTTTCCGCCGCATCCAGAATTTTCTCCGCAACCTCAAGAAATGTTGTCCTGTTTTCTGTTTTCACAGCTGTCTCCACATACACAGCCTGCAAAGCCTCAGCATGTGGAGTTTCCCGCACAACACCCTCCGGCATCTCCTTATCCATGCCCGTTTCTGAAGATGCAGAATTGCCTGCCCCGGCTGTGACGCATCCGGAAAAAAGCAACAAAAACGTAAAGACAAAAAACACCACGGCGTTGCCGGCTATTTTGTTTGTTTTCATACTGTTATCCTCATCAGAAAAAATTCAAAAAATCGTTAACATTCGAAGTATACTGTAAAATTTGTATTTTTTCCCCAATCTTTCAGGTATGGTTGGTTTTTTAAATCAACACCTTATTTGTAAAAAAAATCGTACCGATTTTTCTTAATTGCTTAAAATGAACAACCCAATTCCACGAACTGTAGGCTTCAAGCCAGGCGAGAGAAATATCTTCTTTCATATCCTGACCAGCTGCAACCTCTCCTGCAGCCACTGCTACATCAACCCCGAGCAACACGGCAAAGGGTCAGTTTCCAAAGAGACAATGGATGCCTGGCTTGCCCTTTTTTTTGATAAGGCAAAAGAGAACAATCTCATCTTTCTAGGCGGCGAACCCACCCTGCACAAAGACCTCGTGCACGGCATACACACGGCGAAAAAACTCGGATACAACTCAATTACGGTAGACACCAACGGGTATCTCTTTCATGACACACTCAATCGTATTGAACCAAACGATGCGGTCCTCAGCTTCAGCCTTGACGGACCATCGCCCGAGATCAACGACCCTCTGCGGGGTGAAGGGGTCTTTGAGACCTGTACCGGAAATCTGAAACGGGCAGTGAACAAAGGCTTTGACGTAAGCCTCATCTATACGGTCAGCCGTAGAAATATCGACCATCTGCAGGAGATGCCCAAACTTCTTGCCGATATGGGGGTCAAACGTTTCTTTATCCAGGTGATCGGCCTTCGCGGCAAGTCGGCACAATCAGGACAAGACCTGCAGCTCACCCCGGAAGAGTGGCTGGCAACAGTGCCGGAGGTGGCGGCAGCCGCAGCCGGACTCGGGATGCATGTGATCTGCCCAAAGGTCTTTTTGGAAGAAAACGAAAAATTTGAATGCGCAGGAAATGTGGCGGAGAATTTTTTCATCTTCCCGAACGGCCGTGTCTACCAGTGCCCCCTGTGCGAAGACCTTGCCGTCAACACCTTCCGTATTGAGGATAACCGCCTGATGAAAAACCAAGGGCTCATCGAGGAGCAGCTCTTTTCCCTCACGATCCCGGAAGGCTGCGTCATGAACAAGCTTCTGCAGCCCGACAACCTGCTTTACGACGCTGCCGGGAAACCGCTCCACCGCATCTCCTGCTGCCTGTTAAAACAGGAAATCCGTCCATAATAATTTCGACGAGGCGGAATTGTTCGGCTAGGCATTTCCGTTCCAGAAACGCACGTCTCACGAAACGGTTTAATTGTCCGTTGTCCCTATCAAACGGAGAGCTAACGCCAGCACCAGGATTATAGTGACATTCGCGCCTAATTCGGCCAACACGGGCCACAGTTCCGACCATGTCGCAGAATGACCGCTGACCTGAGCCACGACAGAGTGTTCTGCCTCAATCATCAAGATTCGTCTCGTACAGGAAATGATGCCGATATAAAGAAAGGGATTCAGACTGAATGGTTTTCTCTGCAGAAATCTGATGATGGGCCACATCAGCTCCATTACAATCAGCGTCAAAAGCACATCGTTTAAGGTGTGCAGGATGCCTGTTATACCGTTGTGAAAGAGATTCGGCACCGTATTGACCAGTATCATGCCTGCACACACCACAAGAACTACGGCAATTGCAAAATGCATGATATCATCGGCAACGATCAACACCTGCCGCAAAAGACGCACATTTAAGCAATAGGATTTAGATTTATCCATTTCAGCTCCAGATAACTCTCTTGGTTCAACGTTCAGCGTTCAGAGTTGTTCAGCCTTCGACGGCTACTGAATTATAGCACAAACTCCATAAATTTTAGATAATATATGGAGTTTTACTCTATAACTTCGCCAAAAAAATAACTTCTAAGGTTCTCATTACCATCAAAACAGACGCATCACCAGAATGCCCGCTTCATACAGACCGAAGAGCGGCAGGGCAAGAAGACCGGCGGAAAAAAAATCCCCGGCAGTGAGAAGAAAGGCAATGACAACGATGGCGCTATAGAAATAGAG
>DAOVSZ010000196.1 GCA_030627725.1 Desulfobulbaceae bacterium | reverse complement strand
CAGAACAAGAAAGAATTCACCTTCCCGGAAATCGTCAGCATTGCCGTTATAAAAGCTGAAGCGGGTATCGCCGGGAAGATCCATGACGAGATTAAAAACGGTAAGGACTTTTTTACGGTAGCCAGAAAATATTTCACAGATGAGATACCTGTTCAGGACATTCCTTTTGACCACCTTGACCCGGCCATCAAAGAAGTTACCCGGAAGTTGAACAAGGGGGAAGTAAGCGCTCCGGTAGCAGAACATAGCTCTGTTGCAATCGTGAAACTTATAGGACGAAAAAAAGACCTTGCACGTCCGCTGGAAAGTGTACAGGCTGGAATTGCAAAAATGCTGAAGCAGAGAAACTATACTCAGGCAAAGGAAGAATATCTGACGAAACTGAAAAATGTTTCCCGGATATCAGCAAATAAGTCTGCATGGAAAAAAATACAGAAGAAGTATGGGAGGTAAACTCTTGTTGAACAGAGCTGGATACATATGTGCCCTCATCGGGTTATCCATGACACTCTGGTCATGCGTCCCTGAACAGCAGACCAGGCAGTTGCGCATAAGAAAGACGTGCGTGGAGTGCCATGAGGACATGGCAATAAAATATAAGCAGGGTGTCGTCCATGCTCCTGTCATGGAAGACAAATGCGGGGACTGCCACCTCAGTCATGGTCTCATTGGGGGGACACATCTTCGACAAAACCCGCCGAAACTCTGTCTCGCATGCCACCGACAGATTCCGGCAGAGGTGCGAAAGAAATACGCCCACTCCCCTGTAAAAGAAGGAAAATGTTCCATATGTCATAATCCTCATAACAGCAGCTATAAGGGCCTGCTCAATAAACCCCTTGCCGAGACATGCCTCTCCTGTCACGATAAGACCAATTTCGTAAGGAAGAACGAACATGCGCCAATGCAGGACGGCTGCATGACATGTCACGAAAACCATGCATCCGATAATAGATTTATCCTGAAGCTAGATGAAGCGAAACATTGTAGCTCATGCCATGAAACGAATACCGATTTATTTGTACAAAAACACAACGGCTATCCGATAAAAAAAGACTGCACCCTCTGCCACACGCCACATTCTTCCGACAAACATGCGATGCTGAAGGCCACTGTGCACCAGCCTGTACTTGACGGCGAATGTGATGCTTGCCACACCAAAAAATCTTCCGGCGAAATTCTGCTCAAAGGCAAGCCGGACACCCTCTGCCTCGAATGTCATGAGAGAGAAAGTTCCGCCCATTCACATGAGCCGTATCAAGAAAAAAACTGTACCGGCTGTCATGCTCCGCATGCAAGTGATCACACGGTAATGCTCAAGACAGCGCCGGAGCAGGTGTGCCTTGAATGTCATGACCAGTTCCAGGACATGAAGGAAAAGAGCACACATAAGCCTGTAGCTGATGGAAAGTGTATCGACTGTCACTCCGGCCATGGATCGTCCGTACAGTCTCTGCTTCACTCAAAACCGAAAACACTCTGCCTCACCTGTCATGAAAAGAAAAACTTTACAACCGGCAGAGTGACCCACCAACCTGCTGAATCAGGAAAATGTCTGACCTGCCACCAGCCACATTCGTCACCGGAGGACGCTCTGCTGCAAAGAACAGAGGGTGATATCTGCATCACCTGCCACGACAATATCCAGTATGAGATGGGGCTTATGAGTCAGCACCGGCCTTTTGCCGAAGGAAGCTGCAGGGGATGCCATTCACCTCACCAGGCTGACCGGAAACACTTACTCAAAGAAGATACAAAAAAAGGGGAACTCTGTTTCAGCTGTCATACAGATATAAACAAAGAATCGGAAAACGAAAAAACACATAAGCCTTTTGCAGATGGCAAGTGCATGACATGCCATGCTCCCCACTCAAGTTACTTCTCATCAATCCTGAAAAAAGAATCAGGCGAACTTTGTTTTGATTGCCACAGAGATGTTTCAAGGCAAATCAAAAAAAATACCGTCAAACATAAACCGGTTGAAAACCTAAGCTGCGGTTCGTGCCATGTCTCCCACGGCTCAACCCAGAATGCCTTCCTGATAAAAGAACAACCGGCAATCTGTCTTGGTTGCCACGAAAACATATCTCAGTATTGGAAAGATGGCACAGCACATGACCCGGCACAAGAAGACTGTACCCAGTGCCACCTTGCTCACGGCTCTGACGCACCATCAATACTTAAATCAAAAACTGGTGATATCTGTTCAGAATGTCATGAGACAGACACGGATGAATTCATTGCCGCACACAACAACATAATCCCCAAACCCGACTCCTGCAGCAACTGTCATGACCCGCACGGCGGTGATAACGACTTTCTGCTCTATCCAGTCTCCCACACACCCTTTGCCGAAGGGAATTGCCGGCCATGTCATAAGGGAAGGAGAGCAAAATAATGAAAAAAAATAGATTGTTCATAAGCGCCTTTCTGTCCGTGATTGCAGTGCTGATAACGTGCAAATACGGAGAATGCGAATCAACATGCTTCACCTGCCATGAAAAAGCCGCTTTTGAGGGTCCGGTTATCCACAGGCCTTTGTTTGCCGATCAGTGCAACGCCTGTCATAATCCTCATGTCGCAAAGCATAAAGGGCTTCTCCAGAAACAGCAGCCGGAAATATGCTTTTCGTGCCATACTGATGAATCCACCTCTTTTACCTCGGGAATTGTTCATAAACCGGTCTCTGAAGGGAAATGTCTGTCATGTCACTCTCCTCACACCTCCAATACAAAGGGTTTGCTCATAAAAAAGGCGACAGATCTCTGTTTCTCATGTCATGAGTCAATTTCTACGGAATATAAGTACTCCCACCAGCCTTTTAAAAAAGGTGACTGTTCAGCCTGTCATGAACCTCATAATTCTGAAAATATGCTGTTGCTTAAAAATGAATCAGATGATCTGTGCGTCAAATGTCACACAAAGAGTTCGGTAAAAAGCGCACACAGAAACTTTCCAAGTGAAGTCAGGAACTGCTTGAGCTGTCACCATCCTCACGGAAGTTCCAGAAAGGCCCTTGTCAGAAATGAACTTCATCAGCCTTATGAGGACAAGGAATGTGACACCTGTCATGCTGAAGGGAAAATTTCTTCCCAAACCTGCCTTGAATGTCATGAAGAGATAACAGAACAGTTTCAGAAGACACACAGTCATATGCTTTATGGAAGACAAAACAGCTGCGCAATCTGTCATTCACCGCATGCAGGCAACACGACGAAACTGCTGCGCGGTAATCTGGCCGGCGCCTGCAGGAGTTGCCATGAGTATACATTTCAGCGACATACGGAAAAGCTTTACACCCATAATCAGGTCGGTGAATGCCATAAATGCCATGCCCTGCACGGCGCTGACTCGCCGGCGATGCTTGCGGGTGACGGAAATACAATCTGCGAACAATGTCATGCAACTCAGGGACAATTCACGCATCCTATTGGCGACAAGGTCCTTGACCCCAGGACAAAAATGCCGATGTCTTGCGTCACCTGTCATGACCCTAAGGGAACTGATTATAAATATCAGCTCAAACTGAGTGGCCAAAAGGCCCTTTGTGTACAATGCCATCATTATTAAACGAGATACTCGCAACCACGTGAACACCAAATGAAAAAACAAATTGAATATAGTATCGGAGCAATGCTGGCCGCTATTGCTATCCTGCTGCAGCCTTCTGCGGCAAACGCTCAATCTCAGTGGAAGTGGGCCTTCAACCTGGCGCCGAAACCAGTTGAACTGACAATGAAATCTCCCACAGCCCTCTTTGTTGATGAGGGCCGTGGACGATATTATGTGGTGGAATCTAAAAACAACATGCTCCTGTCTTTTGAGAAAACCGGCGAGTATCTCCAGCCCTTTACCGCAGAAGGCAAACTACTTGCCCCATTCGATATGGTGCGGGACAAACAGGGATTTATCTGGATTGTGGAAAAAGGCCGCAACACACTGACCAAGATAAGTCTCAAAACAAAAGAGGTCACACCGAATACAATTGAGTTCAAAGGAAAGACCGTTTTCCCGGACCGGCTGGAGTATGCCGGCAACACACTCTACCTGTTGGACCGTGCAAGCGGCACGATTCTGGCCCTTGACAATAATCTTACCGTTGACCGGTCCTTTGACTGTAAAGACTGCGTGGAAGGATTTGTCGATTTTAAAGTAAAAGACCGCAAGGTCATTGCTCTCAACCAGGAACAAAGGCGGATCTACACCTTTACCGATGATGGTGAAGAGGAGTCGACCATCGACCTGGACCAGGAGAATCTCGGCTTTCCACGATCTTTTGATAGAGATACCTCCGGATCTTATTACATACTGGACCGTCATCGAGGGACAGTATCCGTTTTCAACAGAAACGGAAAATTTTCATACAGTTTTCTTACACATGGACAGGCGCAGGACCAGATGTATTACCCGATTGAACTCCGATTCGACCCATGGGGCAGACTCTGTATCGTTGATCAAGGAAATGCCCGGGTCCAGGTGTACAGTCGCCAGTGAGGTAAGCCTTATGAAACTACATATCCGTGCATTACTGACCTTTACCTGGATATTACTCATCGCTTTGCCGGCAGCCGCCGCTATCACAGGACAATGCGCCGACTGCCATACAATGCACAACTCACAGGGCGGAGAAGCAATGTTTTCAAACGGGGGACCGCATGCAGGGCTGTTGAAAAATGACTGTGTCGGCTGCCATACCGGCATAAATACGGGCAGTGGAACACCGTTTGTCCTGACAGTCTCTAGTGTAGATTATAAAAATACCGGCACGGAATCAGGCCACAATACCCTGGCCGGCGGCAACTTCTACTGGGTTGAGAATGGGACAGACAGTACAGGACATGATGTAACGACCCTTTCTAATGTGACATCCGCATCCGAGCCTCCCGGATATACAGGCGGGACCTTCGGAACCACCCTCACCTGCGCCGGCAGCACAGGCTGCCACGGTGACAGGACCAAGTCAAGCGAATACGAGGCGATATCCGGTTATCATCACAACAATGCGAGCGGCGCAGTCACTGACGGGTATCGTTTCCTGGATGGCATTGCCGGGTATGAGGACACGAACTGGGAATTTACGGTCAGCAACACTGACCACAACCAGCACAAAGGGGTTGACAAACACAACAGTACGGACGACTCGACTCCAGCTAATTACGCAACCACAATAAGCTATCTCTGCGGCATATGTCATGGAGACTTTCATAACTCTTCCAGCGAAATCAGCACAGGAAACAACATGCAGTCTGCCTGGCTCCGACACCCGACTGATTATGATATGTATAATGTCAGGACCAAGGACGACTATGCAGGATATGGAACCGCGGGAATCAATAACTATGATATCGTTGCTCCTGTTGCAAGCACCAATATCTCCAGTGTCATCAGCACCGGCGTTTACAGCGCCTCCGGCAAGGCAATCATAACCTGCATTTCATGCCATCGGGCCCACGGAACACCTTATCAAAGTATCGTGCGCTGGGATTACAAATTATGGCCGGGCGGCACCAATACGGACGGCTGTCAGAAATGCCATACGGCAAAAGACTAGCCACCTGCGGTGAAGTTAAAAGTTAAAAATGCAAAGTGACAAACGACAAACGACAAACGACTTGAATATCTTTATAAGTGTTTTATTTTTTTCACTTTTCACT
>DAOVSZ010000173.1 GCA_030627725.1 Desulfobulbaceae bacterium | reverse complement strand
CTGCCTTCGTGGGCTCGGTGGCCTCGGGCCTTGCCTGCTACCTGCTGCTCGCCGCCGTTTCTCTGCCGCTGGCCCGCCTGCTCAAGGAGCCGAGGCTGCCGCCCGTCCTGGTGGTGATGGGCGTGGTCATCCTGCTCCAGACGGCCTCGCAGGTGCACTACGCCCTGCTTGTGAGAGCAGGAACATAAGGGGAGGAGAAGAATAATGAAGAGAATTAAAATCTTGGTTTTCATAGCTGCACCGGTATGGCAGGTTTACGGTTTACGGATGCTATCTCTTTTTCACCGTGATCTGTTTTTCATCTTCTGCCTTCTCACCTCTTCAAATGACTGTCAACATAGCGGGCAAGGATCTCGGCGGTTGCTGCCGGTGGTTTTACTTTGAGGTAATTATCGATGACAGCATGGGCCAGTTCATGCGCGAGCATCCCTTCGTGCATGTCGTCGGCATTGATGTACACTGCGTTATTCCGGAAACGGTACCAGGCCCTTATCCGTGATTTTTTTTTGTAAATCGCGAAGAATGCGGCATCCAGCTGCTTCCGATCGTGATAGACATAGATGGTCACAGGCTTTACTCTTCTCCGCATATCAAGAATCTCCTGGATCCGTTCAAAAAGGCTATCTATCTTCTTCTTCAGCTTTTCCTGGGCGCCCAGCGTGTCTCCCTTATCAAAAAGCTGCTTCAAGCCCCATTCTCGGCTGCCGAAACGGATCTTCCGATCAAATTTCGCCAGGTCTTCTTCCGACTGATACTTGATCACCGTACGATCGGTCGCAATGGTTTGCCAAAGGATCTCCTCGCTGACTGCCGTTGCGACAAAAAAAGAAAGGAAGACAGACAAAAAGATGCAGGCAGAAAAGACTCGCCTGAATGTAGGAAAAAGAATGCGCATGGGAGAATTGGATAAATCTAAGAGATAAATTCCTTCCCTTTGTGCCTTTGTCACTCTGTGCCTTTGTGCCTTCACCGCAGGTAAATAGCCTTCAGTCTAATTTAAAGCCTTTATCCAGCTTACTTGCGAGCGTTGTCAGTCGTGAACGTACCTCAGCACCTTGTCCATCTTCTTCAACATCCGCCATGACCTCCTGCAGACCGGAACGGATCTCCCGCACCTTCCGGTGCAGTGATGCCGTCATCGTGTTAACGCTTTCCGCCAGGGCAACTGTCTGATCTTTTTTCCTGAGAGAGATCTTTCTGGTCAGATCACCTTCACCGATTTCCTTGACCTCCGCCTCAATACGATACAGAGGTCCTGCAATCCTATGTGAAACAAAAAGCGTAACAATGGCAGAAGCGATTGAGATGAGCCCCAGGGTGATCAGATTGGTGTAGATAACACTCGGAAGAATAGCGATATTCGTGTTCCTGATCATCAGCCGTGAATGCTGAAAAGAGGTGGTCAATGTATCTCCAGAGACCATAAAAAGGATTGTTGTTGAAAGAACGACCCCGATAAAGAGCAACAGACAGAATTTCAAGATCAACTGGAGCTGAAATTCTTTTTTAATAAGATACTGTCTTCGCTTATATTGCGGCTTTTCCTGGGACATGATCGTACTCCTTCCTTATTGAACGAGAACATCCTGGTCAATTTCTATCACGGCCGCATGCTGCAGGGCTGCAATCCATTCCTGCAGGACGCGGGTCTTTTTCTGCTCGCCAAGTTCCTGTTCAATCACATATGCGAGTTCATCCGAGAGCGACGGCATGCTCTCCCTTTCCGATTCTTTGAAGAGTTCCTGATACCGTGACGCGACCTCCTCCCGGCTCACCTTGGTCGATTTATCAATCTCGCTGTTTTTCATTGCCAAGAGATCACGGATAAGAGTCGATTCCCAGTACCTTTCAATCGTCCTTACAAAGTCAGTCCGGCGGTCAAGCTTACGACGTTTTGCCTCCTGAATCAGCAACTCTCTTGTAATGCATTCCTGAAGAAAATCGAGCCGTGCCTCAGGCGTTGCCTTTGCATCATCTCTGAGTTCCAGTTCTTCACCCAGTCTGACCTGAAATTCTTCCAAGGTAAGATTGAAATCATTCACTCTGGCAACGACCGGCTTTTTTTCATCCTGCCCCTTTGAACAGCCGATGCTGAAGCACAGACAGCAAAGGAGAAAGAAAAGAAATAATTTTGTCTTCATGAGAGTTCTCTTTTTTTGATCTGGTTGGAGATGAAGCCTCTCTCTGGATTTACAAAAAACACTGAGAGAAACTTTTACTTTATCGTTATGCCCGCTTCCAAGTGATTATGTTTTTACGCCTAAAGATATAGCGGAAAGCGGGACAAAAAGCAAAGATCGGGACTCGAATTCAGCAGGCGTCGTCAATCAATTCTCTTTTTTCTGATACGGAAAGCCTTCTCAGACAGTATTCCCGTTTTGCGGCGGCAGACCTTGACTCGACCTTCTCGGAGTAGACCAGACAAACGGGTCTTCGTGATCTCGTATATTTAGCGCCGTTTTTTTCAGAGTTATGCTCGGCAATACGGCGATTGAGGTCCGTGGCAATTCCAGTATACAGAGTTCCGTCACGACAGCGCACCATATAAACGTGCCATGCATTACTTGAGGTCATATAAGACAAGCTCGCAGAAATAACAAAAAACCGGATTTCGGAACCTTTATGAGGGAGGGAGAGGTTGAAATGATCCTTGTCGAAATAAACAGATAAACGTCAGCAATACAAACACTTGTGGAAAGATAGTTCGAAGTCGCGCCAAAGGACAAACAGGTAAGCACCCTAAACAACAGTGCATAAACTCCGACTCCGAAATACGTCAGTTAATTTGTTACAGGCGTTAAATCCCTAACTCCTGGAAACGCTTCAAGGCCTCTTCATCCGACATTTCCCCTTCCTCGCCCGCAGCAGCGGCCTCTCCTGCCGTCTCCGACTCCGCTTCCGCAGACACTTCACTTTCCTCCGGCTCATCACCAAGCATCAGTTCTTCTTCAGCAGGCATATCTTCTGCTAAAGATTCTTCAGCCGGCGGCTCATCACCAAGCACCAGTTCTTCTTCAAGCGGCGGCTCATCATCGACAACAGCTCCTGGCTCTTCATCCGGCATATCCTCTTCTAACTCTTCCGCCCGAGACTCAATCTCCTGCCTGGCAATCTCCTTACTCTGCTCGACTGTTATCTCTGGGTCGCTTATTTTCTGCTTGACCTGGGACCCAAACGTTACAGCGCTCTTCAGCAGTTCTTCCTGAAGATTATCAAGGAGTTGCATGGCCGGCGCCACAGATCCTTCCGCAAGTTCGTCCGCAGATCCCACGGTTTTTTTCAACTCGGAAACAGCATCGCTCAGCGCCTGGGCCGTATTGAACGCTGCTGTAATTTTAGTTAAAATCTTGGTTTGATCATCAATGCTCATTGAAATCGAGAGGTCGCCCTCGCCCTCGCCCTCAAGGGGCTTAAACAGGGCATGATTTTTCAGAAAGGTGAGGGAAAAACGCAGATCAACTATCTTGGACTGGAGCTTGCCAATGCCTGCCGCAAGATCAGTCGCCCGCCTTTCCGCCTTCGAGGCCACCTTTTGCACACTCGACCTCGCCGCCAGTAGTTTTTGGGTGGCCTCTGCCTCCGGCGACGGTGAACCGGTGATGTTAGAATAGGCGTAATCGGCTATATTTCCAAGTTCCTGCGCAAATTCACCAGCCAAAACCTCAAAATAATCGTCCTTCGGAAGTTGCACAAGTTCTTCAGGCGCCGGCTTGGCAGCGTCCTCCAGGATGCTTCCCATAACATCCGGGACAGGGACGGACTCCTCAACAGCCGGCATCAGCGCCGGTTCGGCAGCCACCTCAACCGTACCGGCGGCAGGTGCGTCCGGGAGCCCGATCACAGTCACATTGCAAGCGACCTCCTCAGTGCAGATCTTAAAAGTGCCACTGGTAACTTCAAGCGTAATCTCAGGGATCTTCTTTGTCGTCATAAGGCATCTCTCCGGCCGAAATTTATAAAATTCTCATTATATATAGAGGTTAATCGGCGTTTTCACAAAACAACTTTAAAGGCCCGCACATGCGATGCACAGAGCCACCATAAAACATTATAACTCCAACATGCCGATATTAGTCAAGTTTTATTCTTTTTTGGAGGCAACCATGACAACAAACCCGGCCTGCGCATGAATACCCTCAATTGAATTTTCCAGTCCTTTCAACATATCAGGTGGATGCAAAAGCCCTGACCTTGACTCGACAACATTAAGCCCTGACTCCTCCAACAGGCCAAGGACCTCATCTGTTGAATAGAATGTCGCATGTCTGTAAAAAGGATGCCCCTCCTCCTTTTTCCGCAACAACGCCTGCCCCCAGGGGCTGGAATTCGGAATGACACCTAAAACCAGATGCCCTTTTCCCTTCAGTACCCGGCAACATTCCTTAAGCACTTTTCCCGGGTCCTGAAGAAAGCAGAAGGTAAAGAGAATATAGAGGGTGGAGACACACCTGTCTCGAAGCGGCAACGCCTCGCCTACTGCCCGGCAGGGACTAACGCCTCGTGTCATTGCAATCCGCAAAGGACCTTCCGCCGGGTCAAGCCCGAATGAAACACCTAAGTCCCCGGCAAAACGGCCGGGCCCGACACCAATTTCAAATTTCGGCCCGGAAAGTGCCGTATGCAGGTCTTTCAAGGCAGCCAATTCGTTTTTATACACAAGGCTTTCCTCAAACCAGCCATCATATTCATGTGCCCGATCATGAAAAACCTTGACGATTTCCCGATGAGATTTTTTTGACAAATCCATAAATCACCTTTATTGCAGAAGACGCCGGACCCGTTGCGCCAAGGGAGGATGACTGTAATGCAAGGCAGCATACCACGGGTGGGGATGGAGGTTCGAAAGGTTATCACGGCCAAGCTTGATGAGCGCCCGTGCCATTGCCGTGGGATCACCTGTAAGATCTGCCGCAAAGGCGTCAGCCTCCCATTCATGTTTCCGCGAATACCAATTATGAAAAGGCCGCACAAAAAACGACAGAAGGCCCCCCAGAAAACCGGCCAGAAGCAGCTTTGCATAAAGGGGAGGATCCGTAAGGCCGAACATCTCTGTAAGCATATCGCCCTGAACAAGCAGGTAGACGATGTATATGCCGGCAAGCGCCAACCCTTCCATAACAGCCAGCCTCTTGAAGATATGTTTCTTTTTCCAGTGTCCCGCTTCATGGGCAAGAATGGCAAGGATCTCATCATGAGAGTTTGTTTTTAAAAGTGTGTCAAAGAGGACAATGCGTTTGACACGCCCGATGCCGCTGAAATAGGCATTCCCGTGACTGCTCCTTTTTGAGGCATCCATAGTAAAAACACGGGTAATGGAAATTCCGACCTTGTCCATCAGATGCCGGATCTTCTCTTCCAGGGATTTGTCCTCAATCGGAGTAAATGTGTTAAACAACGGTTCGATCACATACGGAGCCAGATACATAAGAATGACACTGAAAGAGAGAAAAAAAAGCCAGGTGATCAGCCACCAGTATCCGGGAAACGTCATGATAATCTAGAAGGCGCCGGAGAGAAGAACGGCATAGAGGACAGTGCCGAGAAAAAGTGATTTGATGAGATCCATGCACCAGAGGCCCGAAGTCTGCCTGTTGAATCCGTACTTCTGCTCGACACGGAAGGTGCTGTACAGACTGAAAGGTATCTTGAAAAGGGTCTCGATGTAGAAGATAAAAAGGAAAAACAGGGTGGATGCAATGACAAACGACCACTGGAGAGAGCTGAACCAGTTTGTATACCAGATCAGTATTCCTCCGAAGATAAAAAGAATCGTCACCACGGCATCCATGAGAGAGGCAACAAGAGACACCCTTTCCCGGGCCAGAGTATAATCGCGCATCCCGCTCAGCACATCACTGCTGATATACTTTCCAAAACCTCGGGGAACTTTAGCGCCGTGTACTGCCAGGTGATGCAGGTTCAAAAAGCTGACGAGGTGCTCAAGAGCCTGGACACATATATAAAGGATAAAAATTGAGTTCATTATTATAGAATGTTACCACAACCTCCCTTACTTGACCAGAAATCCATTAAATCGTGAGCGCTTACAGAATATGGGAGATGACTGCCATGAAGTCGCTTTCCCCCGTGATCAGTTACCTGAAATTCAAATCGACCAAGAAAAATTATTCCCTCATACGAAAAAAAAAGGTAAATTGGAATCTTT
>DAOVSZ010000068.1 GCA_030627725.1 Desulfobulbaceae bacterium | reverse complement strand
TCTCCTTCGGGGCAGATGATATTGACGGCACGGTCACGGAAGAGATTATCACCCATATGGCAGGCGCTGAAACCGATCAGGCAATGGCCAGGGACAATCTGGTGCGGCTGATCAGAGAGGCGGGCAGGGCGCCGGTTGAGAGAGATACGCTTTATAATGTACTGAGAGAATATTAAAAGACAGGGATCAGGGATCAGGGGTTAGGGGTTAGGGACAGAATTATTAAGAAGAAACACTCATTAAATGATTAAAATGCAGACAACTGTTGTAGATATGAAAGATAAGATTCTTAGCGGTGAGCGGATCACGGTTGATGAGGGAATTGCCCTTGCTCACGAGGGCGACCTGTATTCGCTTGGTTTTCTGGCCGATTCGGTCAGAAAACGGCTGCATCCCGACCCGGTTGTGACCTATGTCATTGACCGGAATATCAACTACACCGACATCTGCATCTCGGCCTGTAAGTTCTGTGCCTTTTACAAGGCCCCGGAGGATGAAGCCGGATCGGTTCTCACCTTTGATGAGCTTGGGAAAAAGATTGAGGAAACGCTGGAATTAGGCGGCACACAGATCCTGTTGCAGGGCGGGCTGCACCCTGATAAACCGCTTGAGTTCTACGAAGAGATGCTTGCCTTTATAAAGGGCTATGACATCCATGTGCACGGTTTTTCCCCGCCCGAGATTTGTCATTTTGCAAATATCTCCAACCTTTCCGTGCACGAGGTGCTCACGAGACTCCGGGCCGCAGGCCTTGATTCCATCCCCGGCGGCGGCGCTGAGATCCTTTCAGACAGGGTGCGGCAGGAGTCAGCCCCACGGAAATGTTCGGCGGACGAGTGGCTCGGGGTGATGGAGGCGGCCCACAATCAGGGGATGCGCACCACAGCCACCATGATGTTCGGCCATATCGAGACAGTTGAGGAACGGCTTGAACACCTGACCCGGATACGAGACCTTCAGGACAGAACCGGCGGTTTTACCGCTTTCATCCCCTGGCCGTTTCAGCCTGCAAATACGGCGTATGCCCATCTTCATGCCGCAACAGCCATGACATACCTTAAAATTCTTGCATTATCACGGATATTTCTCGATAATGTACCGAATATCCAGGCCTCCTGGGTGACGCAAGGCGCAAAGATCGCACAGCTTTCACTCTTTTTCGGAGCAAATGATTTCGGCAGCACCATGATTGAGGAGAATGTGGTGGCAGCAGCGGGCGTCAGCTTCAGGCTCTCGGAAATGGAAATTCGAAGTATAGTCGAAGGCGCCGGGTTTGTGCCGAAGCAGCGGTTGATGGATTACAGACTGGTCTGACCTGCAAACGATTTTTTGCAACCACAAAACACACGGAATATACGAAAAGAGTGGGAGAACACGTTCTTCATCGAGCGCCATGGATTGTGCCTGTCAGAAGTCCTATAATTGAAGACGGCGCGGTATTGGTCGAGGATGGCCGGATCCTTGAGGTTGGCAGGTTTGCTGACCTGAAGTCCGAAACCTGTAAGATATGTGAGCATGACGGAATTATCACGCCCGGCCTGATCAATGCCCATACCCATCTGGAGCTGTCGCATCTTTCAGCAGCCTGCCCGGGGCCGAAAGAGAGGCCGGAAGACAGGAATATCGACGGCGATATTGCGGCATGGATTCTGAATCTGCTGAATCTGCGTGAAGGGGGAAGTTTTGAGGAGAAAAGGTCGGAGTGCGCCCATGATGCGCTGCTGAAGATGATTGCAGGCGGTGTCGGGGTTGTGGCTGATATCGGCAACAACCTTGAGAGTGTTGATTTCGGTTCGACTGCACCCTGTACAAAATTCTTTTTCCTTGAGTTAATGGGGATTTCGTCTTCGGCTGAGACGAAGACACTTAAGTTGTTGACTGAGATTCCTGATGCGATTTGCTGCACGGGCCATGGTCCTTATTCAACCGGTGTGGAACTTCTTAAAAAGCTGAAAGACCGGTGCCGGAGGCAGCAGAGCCTGTTCTCGATACATGCTGCTGAATCCGAGGATGAAATGCAATTTCTTCGTGACGGGACCGGCAGGTTTCGAACTTTTCTGGAGGAGAGAGGGGCGATTGATGATGCCTTTCGACCGCCGGGGACTGGTGCTGTTGCCTATCTCGACAAACTTGGTCTCCTGGATGCAGACACCCTTCTTGTCCATGGGGTCCATGTGACGGATGAAGAGATCGATTGTATTGTGAAACACAAGTCAAAGGTCTGTCTCTGCCCTGGAAGCAACAGGACGCTTGGTGTCGGAACCGCCCCGGTCATGAAGTATCTGGACCGTGGAATTCTGCCGGCCTTGGGCACTGACAGCCTGGCGAGCAATCCTACCTTGGATATCCGGCGCGAAATGCAGGTCCTTATGGAAGAGGTTCCTGGGCTTAATCCGGAAAAGGTTTTTGCGATGGCGACCCTTGGCGGGGCGCAAGCCCTTGGGTGTCTGGCGAATTTCGGCTCCCTTGCCTCTGGAAAGTCGAATGTCCTTTTGGTCCGGAATAACGGTATAAAACGAAATGAAATCTATGAGTTTCTTGTAACCAACGGATCTATGGCGGAAGTTGAATGGTTGACATAACTGGAGAATACAGCGAGGTCCGGGCACGGATAGGGATGGTGAACTTTATCAATACCGCCCCCTGTTACGAGGTCTGGAAAAAAACCGTGCATCGGCCTGAGTGGCAGGTGATTGAGGCAACGCCCTCTGAACTGAATATGTACCTGTACGGCAACCGGCTTGATCTCGGGCTTATCTCCTCGCACGAGTATGCGATCCATCCGTCCTCGTACCGGATTCTGGGCGATCTCTCGATCAGCGCCTCGGGTGCTGTCGGTTCCGTCTTTCTCTTTTCGCATGAACCGCCCGAGGATCTTTCCAACAGATATGTGCAGCTCTCCCCGCAGTCACAGACCTCAAACAGCCTGATCCAGATCATCCTGGAAGAGTTTTACAAGGTAACGCCCAGATACCAGTTCCATGACTTTAAGACAAGCAGGAGCATATTAAAACAGGGAGCTGAGATATCAGCAGTTCTTGCCATAGGAGACGAGGCGCTCAGGATGGCAAAGAAGAATGATTATCCTTTCCGGATGGATTTAAGCGAGATCTGGCAGCGCCACACAGGACTTCCCTTTGTCTTTGCCGTCTGGGCGGTGCGTGAGGATTTCTGCAGCGAGGACCCGGACAGCGTTGTGGCAATCCACAGAGAACTGCAGCGCTGCACCAGGGAAGGCAGGGAAAAACTTCAAGAAATGAGTGAGTTGGTTTGCTCTCGTATTCCAATGAGTCCCAAAGAGTGTTATGACTATCTGAAAGGAATTGAATATGACCTTGGAGAGGAAAAGAAAAAGGCCCTGAATGTGTTTTACGACTTTTTGATCAAACGGGGAGAGGCCTCGGCAATCACCCTGCCGATCAGGTATTGCGAGTGACGCGTTGCGGGTTGTAAGGCAATGGACAGCCCCTCCAGCCATACGCACAACCCAACAAACCCAATAAACTCAACAAACCCAATAAACTCAATAATGCAGAATCCTGAAGAAAAGAAAAAATTTGTCAGAGAGAAATTTGCCTCTATCAGCCTCCGATATGACCTTTTGAACTCGGTTTTGAGTTTCCAGTGCGACCGTTACTGGCGATGGGTGACAACCCGCGAGTTGAAAGAGTTTCCCGAGGGCGCTGTCCTTGACCTGTGTGCAGGGACCCTGCCGCTCTCTCTGGAGTTGGCCCGGCAGGCGCCGTCTCGAAAGGTGGTTGCGATTGATTTCTGCGAAGAGATGCTTTCTACCGGCGTCAAAAAACTCCCCTGGGACGATCGACGCTACAGGATTTTTCCGGCCTGCGGCGATGGCGAGAAGATTCCTGCCTTGGATAACAGTTTCTGGGGGTGCACCGTGGCCTTCGGGGTCAGAAATCTCTCTCAGACGGAGAAAGGCTTAAAAGAGATGTGGCGGGTTTTAAAGCCTGGCGGCAAACTCCTGATTTTAGAATTCTCCAGGCCCAAAACGCCTGTGATCAAGGAGTTGTATAATTTTTATCTGAACGCTGTTCTGCCAAAAATTGCGGGCCTTGTGTCCGGAGACAAGGAGGCCTATGAGTATCTGGCCAGTTCAATCGCCGGATTTTATGAGCCGGAGGAACTCTTACAGATGATGCGGGAGGCCGGTTTTGCCAAGACATACTGCCGTCCCCTTACCTTCGGGGTCGTAACTGTCTACGTAGGAGTCAAATGAAAAAGAAAATAATCCTGGCAATTACCGGCGCGAGCGGCACCTTGTATGCAGTGCAGTTTTTGAAACTTCTGCAAAAAACGGATGTGGAGGTCCATGGAATTATCTCGGACGCAGGCAAAAAGGTGCTCGAACTGGAAACAGGCATGGCGCCCGAAGATCTTGCCGGCATCTCGAAGTGGTTTGCCGCAGGGGACTTTACCGCGCCCATGGCCAGCGGCTCCAGTATCTATCACGCAATGGCGGTCCTGCCCTGCACCATGGGAACGCTTGCCGCCATTTCCGCCGGCATGTCCGTAAACCTGATTCACCGGGCAGCTGACGTCATGCTCAAGGAGAAGAAAAAACTCCTCCTGGCAGTACGGGAAACCCCGTTCAACAGGACCCACATGACCAATATGCTGAAAGTGCATGATGCAGGCGCAATTATCTGTCCGGCAATGCCGGCAATGTACCTGAAGCCCGAATCAATCGAAGAAATGGCCGCTCAGTATGCAGGCCGGGTTGCCGGACTTCTTGGAATAGATATCCCCGGCCTGAAACGATGGGGGGATCAGGGGTTAGGGATCAGGGGTTAGGGGACGGAATGATTAGGAAGATTTCTATTCTTCTTGAGATGATCAAGTTTGAGCATACGGTTTTTGCGCTGCCGTTCGCCTTCCTGGGCGCCTTTCTGGCTGAAGGAGGGGTGCCGGAAGCCCCGGTTTTTGGCTGGATCGTGCTTGCCATGGTCGGGGCCAGGACCTGTGCCATGGGTTTTAACCGGATCGTGGACCGGAAATTCGATGCCTTGAATCCCCGCACTGCCGATCGAGCCATTCCCGCAGGCGCGGTCAGACTCCTGGAGGCCTGGGCAATGGTCATTCTTGCCGGTCTCCTCTTTTTCTTTGCCTGCTACAACCTCAACCGGTTGACCCTTCTTTTAAGTCCCTTTGCCCTTTCGCTGACGTTATTTTACTCTCTTACCAAACGGTTCACCTGGTTCTGCCATATCGTTCTTGGTGTGGCCTTGGCTTTTTCTCCACTGGGCGGATATGTGGCTGTCAAGGGAAGCTTTGTTGGTTTTCCGTACGTCCTTCCTGTAGGCGTCCTCTTCTGGGTGGCGGGGTTCGATGCGGTCTATGCCTGTATGGACGCCGAATTTGACAGAAAGGTCGGTCTGTATTCAATGCCCGCCCGATTCGGCAGGAAAAACGCCTTCCGTCTTGCTGTCTTCTTCCACGTTATCGCCTTTCTCATGTTCTTTCTGACCGGCATTATGACCGGGTTGAATTATTTTTATTATATCGGGCTTGTTTTTTCCGGCGTCGCTCTTTTCTATCAGCATCTCCTGGTTACGCCAAAAGACCTCTCCCGGATCAAGCTTTCATTTTTCACCTTGAACGGCCTGATAAGCCTCACCCTCTTTGTTGCGACCTGGTTGTCATTAGTCACGGCATAATGAGAAAGAGAGAGGTAACTGTTTAGCAGTTACAGGGGGGTGCTTGGGCCACCTATTTGGCTCCACCAGAATAGTTACAGAGAGAGTTGATATGAAACAATATGCAATGATCATCGACCTTGACCGTTGTGTCGGATGTCATACCTGTGCGGTCTCTTGTCGAGCGGAATGGGATGTTCCGATAGAGTACGCCCGCTGCAGGGTAGAACGCCTCGGCCCTCACGAAACCCCTTTTGGAATCTCTCATACCTTCTATCCAGCTCATTGTATGCACTGTGATCGTCCGGCATGTGTTGACGCCTGTCCCGTTGATCCGGAGGAGGTCCTGCTGCGGGACCCAATCAGCGGACAGGTCAAATCAATCACAATGTCCGCGACCTGGAAAGATCCCTTCAGCGGCACTGTACAGATTGACAGCCGGCGCTGTATCGGCTGCGGGACCTGTGTGTCCGCCTGTCCGTATGGCGCCCGTTTTTTGAATACAAAGCTTCCCGAGCCAAAGGCCCAGAAATGTACCTTCTGTATTGAAAAGATAGTTGAAGGAGAGGAGCCGGCGTGTGTTCAGAGCTGCATAACCGGGGCCAGGATTTTCGGCGACTTGAACGATTCTGCTTCAGAAGCCGCACAGTATGTCAGAAAAGGTGTCGCCCGTCTGGAATCCGCAGCAGTCGGGATCGGTCCGAATCTCTACTTTACCGGCAATAAAAAAGATATCTCCCTCCTTAAAAAGGTTTGCACTCCGAACAAGATGCCTATCGCATCCTCAAGGCGTGCCCTACTCTCCACGGCAGCCCGACGGACCGCGCGAAAGGCCAGAGAGATCGGTACGTTTTCCTTTCCAGAGAAGCCATTGCACAGGACGATCATAGAAGAAGAGGACCTGTGACATTGTATCATTCAAAAAAAATGAATACTAATTCATTTTTTTTGAATGATCTGTTGCAAATTTTTGAATCGCCAAGTATTTTATTTATTTGGAATTAAGAAGATTCATTGGACGGTATAATAATACAGTTGTTAAAGTATTACTTTGTGGTAGTATTGAGGGCATTGACAATTCATTCTTACACAAGGAGGTAGGCAATGTACGGAGGAAAAAGAGGGATTATTAAAGGCGTCTGTAGCCTTGCTGCGGCAGTCGGCATCATGTTCTTTAGTATGAACGGTACGGCAGGCGCTGCAAGCAGCTGTGTCACATGTCATACGGACGAGGACATGCTGCAGGAGACAGCAGCAGAAATTAAGGCCGTGAAGTCGGCAATGCAGTCGGGAGCCGGCTGAGGCGGAGCTGTGACTCCGTTGGAGCCACACGAGAAGGTTTTGGTCTCAGAAGATTTTCTGGAAACAGAGCATGGTGAAATTGCATGTGAGAATTGTCATAACGGAAACTCCGCAGCCACGGATAAAGCGGAAGCCCATAAGGGGTTTGTGAAACATCCTTCAATTGACAACGTTGAAAAATCCTGTGGCGAATGCCATGAGGATATTGTCGCGACCGGCCAGGATTCCCTGCATGCGACGCTTTCCACATTCACGACCATTCTGAAGAGCCGTTCGGATATGGCCAAGTGGGACAAGATTGACGGGGCGCGGAAGAACCATTGCGCCGGTTGTCATACAAGTTGCGGCGGCTGTCATGTAAGCCGACCCAAATTTGCCAAGAAGGGTTTTATCAATGGACATATGTTCCAGAAAAACACCGATCCTATCAACCAATGTACATCATGCCACGGCAGCAGGGTAGGGTTTGAGTATTACGGAACCCGAGGTCAGGGTGATGTTCATGCCACCAAGGCAAATATGGATTGTATCCCGTGTCATCAGGCTGAAGAGATGCATGCCGCAGCCCCTAAGGGACTTCCCGGCCGGTATCATTTGAAAGAGATTGCCAAGTGTACAGACTGCCATGAGGGTCTTGAGCACGGTTCCGTCCGTGATCATGCCATCCACATCGGCAAGGTCCAGTGTCAGGTCTGTCATTCACAGACCTATGTCAACTGCTTTAGCTGTCATGTGGGCAAGGACGAGAACGGTGTCGGATACTTCCAGAACAAACTGGAAGTGGAAGAGTTGAAGATCGGCGTCAACTATGACAAGCGTGCTCCGGGCGCGGACTACAACTTCATGCTGGTCCGTCATGAGCCGACCGATCCGAATCTGTATGATTTTTACGTCAAGGATGCCTTCACAAACTATGATGCGACCCCGACCTGGAAGCGGGCATCACCGCACAATATCCAGCGCAAGACATGGCAGGCCGCAAACTGTAACAACTGCCATGGCAACAGGGACATCTTCCTTTCCGAGAGTGACCTGTTTGATTATGACAAGGGCGCAAACGCCAGGGTTGTCGTGCCTGACAGTCTGATTCCGACCAAGAGAAAGAATGTTATGAAAATTGACATTCCGAAAACCAATGTCCGCACCGACATGGTTGTTGACGCTGAATGGCTGCATAATAATCTGGGCAAGAAAGGTATGGTCCTGATTGATGCCCAAGGCAAGGCCGGGTATGCAAAAGGACATATTAAAGGCGCAATTGCCCTTGATGCGAATAGTTTGACCCAGGATTGGGAATCTGACACTCCTAAGGAGCTTGTCTCGCATGAAGAAATTGCAAAGATCTTGGGCAAGGCAGGCATTTCCGCCGACGACCATGTCGTTGTATACGCGAAAGATGCCAAATGGGCCGGCTGGTTCCTTTGGGTCCTTGAATATGCGGGCGTGAAAAAAGTGTCCTTCCTTAAAGGTGGCGTGGAGGCCTGGGAGCATCATGGGTATCACCTGACCACTGAGGTCACCAAGCGGAGATCAACGAAGTTTGCCGGCACAGAGCATCCTGAATTTGTCGCTGACAATGAATTCGTTGCCGAAAATCTCGGCAACCAGAATTTTGTTGTTGTCGACACAAGGATTATCCCGCAGGCAATAGGCCTGGCAATGCATGGCGCAGCGGATCGAGCCGGCAGGATTCCGGGTTCGGTTATGCTGCCTCTTGGAACATTTTTTATGGATAACGCGGCCCTGAAGTCGCCTGAAGAGCTGCTCTGGTTGCTCAAGATGAATGGTGTCACACCTGATAAAACAGTTGTGACAACCTGTAATACAGCACAGTTTGCCGGTGATGTATTCTTCATCTTCCGTTATCTGGGATTCCCGGATGTGCGCGTCCATGATCCTTCCTGGATCAGCTGGAGCGCCATGACTATGGAATAAGTCAGTAGACTTATAATATAAAAAAGGACCGGCTGGTATTTCCAGCCGGTCCTTTTTTTTTGCCTTCGTAACTTTAATGATATGATAGACTCAGATTATGAAATGGATAAAACGATTGTTTCTGGTTCTTCTGTGTGCGGTAGCAGTAGCCTCGGCTGCATATTATTACATGAGACCGAAACCTGTTTCCGTCAATGTCAAAAGGGTCGACCGAGGGACCATTGAGGCCACTGCGGTCAATACCCGGGCAGGTACGGTAAAGGCGTGCCGGCGGGCCCAGCTGTCTTCGGCAATCGGCGGTCAGATCGCCGAATGGCCTGTACGGGAAGGGATGAATGTCAAAAAAGGCGATCTCCTTCTTTCTCTCTGGAACCAGGATCTCATGGCCCAGCTTACCCTTGCCCAAAGCGAGGCACAGGCGGCATCTGTCAGGGCGGACGCGGTCTGCCTGCAGGCCGATATTGCCGCTCGTCAGATGGAGAGGTATCTCTCTTTAAGCAAGGTAGGAGCAACCACAGAGGAAAAGGTAGATAGTCTTCAGACCGAAGAAAAGACCAGAAAGGCTGAATGCCGCGCTGCCAGGGTATCTGTTGTGGTCAGTCAGGACCGTGTCCGGGCGGCCCGGGCAAATCTTGAACGTACCCTGCTGTATGCCCCATTTGCCGGCACCATCGCAGATTTAAACGGTGAACTTGGCGAATTCGTCACCCCTTCGCCGATCGGTGTGCAGACACTGCCGACCGTTGACCTGATCGACACCAGCTGTTTCTATGTCTCTGCGCCCATTGATGAGGTTGATGCTCCTCTCATCAGGGAGGGAATGCCGGCCAGAATCACACTTGATGCCTTTCGGAACCGCATTTTCGAGGGTGAGGTCAAGCGGATAGCCGATTTTGTCCTTGATCTCGAAAAACAGGCCCGTACTGTTGAAATCGAGGTCCGGTTTGTTGATCCTGAAGAGACGGTTGATCTCCTGCCCGGTTACAGCGCTGACGCTGAAGTGATCATAGAGGTCAAACATGATGTCATCCGTGTGCCTTCCGAGGCGATTGTGGAAGGAAAATTCGTGTTCGTTTATCATGCGGCGAAAGAAAAGGTGGTCAGAAAAGAGATTACAAAAGGCCTGTCAAACTGGGAATTCACCGAAGTGCTTACCGGCCTGACTGCCGGCGATCTCGTGGTGGTGACCATAGACCGGCCGGGCCTCATTGACGGCGCTCTGGCAAAGGTGGATGTGATCGGCGATGACTGACCCAATCATCCATCTTCAAGAGATAAATAAGACCTTTCTTGTCGGCAATGAAACCGTTCATGGTTTAAAGAGCGTTAGCTTACGCTTCGACAGGGGCGAATATGTCGCCATCATGGGGCCATCCGGCTCAGGAAAATCAACTCTGCTCAATACGATCGGACTTCTTGATCAGCCGGATGA